>RFKM01000201.1 GCA_003694465.1 Alphaproteobacteria bacterium | reverse complement strand
CCGCCGGAATTTCTTGCCACCCTCAGCCCCGAGGGGCTGGTGCAACTGCGCGGTCGGGCCACCGATGCCCGCGAAAGAGCGGTGCTCACCAGCTATGCCGAGGCGCGTTTCGGGGTCGAGAACGTCCATGCCGCGATGCGCCTCGATCCCGACCTGCCGGCGGGATGGGCGGCGCGCGCGCTGGCCGCGCTCGAGGCGCTCGACCAGCTGGCGAACGGTGTGGCGATCGTGCAGCCCGACCTTGTCGAGGTTCGGGGCGCCTCGGGCCACGCCGACGCCTCGGCCGAGATCTCGCGCCTGTTGTCCGACAAGCTGGGGGAGGCCGAGAATTTCCGCGTCGATGTGCGCTACGAGGAAAAGCTCGACCCCGTCGCCGCGATGCCGACCCCGGAAGAATGCGCCGCCTCGATCCGTGGCGTTCTGGACGAACAGAAGATCACCTTCGCGCCGGGCTCGTCGACCATCGACCTCAGCTCGGCCCGCACGCTTGACCGGATTGCCGAGATCCTGAAATCCTGCCCCGACGTGGCGATGGAGATCGCCGGCTACACCGACAGCCAGGGCCGCGAGGAAATGAACAAGGCGCTTTCGCAGCGCCGGGCGGAGGCGGTTCTGACCGCCCTTCTGGCGCGCCGGGTGCTGACCTCGAACCTGAAGGCCCACGGCTATGGCGAAGAGAACCCGATTGCCGACAATGGCACCGAGCAGGGGCGCGAGGCGAACCGGCGGATCGAGTTCCACCTGATCGGCGAGGAACCGGCAAAAGGTGCCGCGGCGGGCGAAGAGCCCCCGGCGGCATCGGAAGACGCTGCCGGCGCGCCCGAGGGGGCGGGCCAGGACGCGACGGCAGAGGCCTCGGGCGGCGAAGCGGCTGCCGCCGCCGAAGCGCCGGCCGATGGCGAAGCGCCGGCAGAGGAAACGGTTGAGCCCGCGCCCCCGCGCGTCGTAGACCCGGAGCTGAAGGGCATCCGGCCGAAACCGCGCCCGGCGCAAGACGGATAGGCCCGAGGGGAGAATGGCATGAACCGGACCGAGTTCATCATCGTCACCGCGATCATCCTGTTTCTCGCCTTCGCGATGGGCTGGTTCGCGCATTGGCTGATCCATCGCTTCACGCGGGTCGCCTCGGCCGACATGAGCGAGATCGACCGCCTCGCACAGGCGCTACATGAGGCCGAGGAGACCCGCGATCAGGCGATTGCCTATCTGCAGCAGCGCGAGGCCGAGCTTTCCAACCAGCTGCACCAGACCGAGGCGGAACTGCGCGCGGCGATGGACGGGCTGCGCGATGCCCGCACCGAGGCCGAGGAACTGCGCGCCTATATCGAACAGAGCAGCGTCAGCTCCTGAGGGGCCGTTCCTGCCGCGCGGCGCGCAGCTTGTAATGGGTTTCGACGATGCGACTTTCGTCGATCCGGTCTGCAAGCAACGCCTTCGGCACCAGACCGAACCGGCCGGCCTGTTTGAGAAGGTCGGTGGCCGGATGCCCGCCGCCCTTCAGATCGACAAGGCGGGCGCGGGTGAACAGCCGCGCCGCCGCCGCGGCATGGTCGCTGTCGAAGGGGCTGGTGGAATCGAGCAGGATGACGCATTCGGCATCCATCTTCAGGCTGGCATGCACCATGTCACTGGCCGCGCGGGCGAAGGCGGCATCGCGCACCTCGGCATGATAGCGGTCGTCATGGGGCGGGTCGTCGGGCGACCATGTCGCATGGGGCGAGACCAGCAGCACCCGGTCGAAGGCCACCACCCGCGAGACGAGCAGCGCCCCGAAGCCGCCCATGCTGAAGGCCAGCGCCGCGCGCCGGGAGAAGCCCTCGGCAAAACGGGCGATCTTCAAGAGGGCCTTGGGCATGTCGGGGTTGAGAAACCAGTCGTTGGCGCTGGTCGAAATGTGCAGATGGGTGTGGCCGCCGCGGCTGTAGCCGGTCTCGCCCGGCATCTCGGTGAATCCGGCCTTGTCATGGCGCCAGTGATCGAAGGTCACGAGCAGCGACTCGGCGGAATCGCCGCGCAGGCTGACCTCGAGATGAGGCCCGCGGTGCAGAAACCTTGGCGCGGGGCTAGCGGGCATGGCGGGGGTGCGGAGGGCGCCCGGTGCCTTTTGACCGGCCCACGCCGTCAGCCCTCCGAGGCGGACCAGCGGGTGAGCGCGGCCTCGTCGCTGTCTTTCGCCGCCACCCAGGCAGCGCCATCGGGGCCGAATTCCTTTTTCCAGAACGGCGCGCGGGACTTGAGATAATCCATCAGGAATTCGGCGGCGGCAAAGGCGTCCTGTCGGTGGCGGCTGGCGGTGGCAACCATCATGATCCGTTCGCCCGGGACCATCTCGCCGTGGCGATGGATGACGAGGCAATCGTCAAGCGCCCAGCGCCGTTCGGCCTCGGCGACGATCTTCTCGATCGCCGATTGCGTCATGCCCGGGTAATGCTCGATTTCCATGCGCGAGAGCCCGCCGGTGCCGCGCACGATTCCCGAAAAGGTGACAATGGCGCCAACATCGCCCTCGGCCCCGAACCCGGCCAGTTCGGTGGCGGGGTCGAAATCTTCGGACTGAACCCGAACCCGCCCCATCTCAGCCCCCCGTCATCGGCGGGAAGAAGGCCACCTCGCGCACCCCGTCGAGCGGGGCGTCGAAATCGGCCAGTTCCTGATCGAGGGCGCAGCGCAGGGCCGAAAGATCTTCGAAGGCGAGCTGGTAGCGCAATTCGCGCCCGCGCAGCTCCTCGACCAGTTCGGCCACGGTGCGGGCCTCGGTTTCGATCCGCTCGCGCGGCTCGCCGATGCGCTCGCGCACCCAGGCGAAATAGAGAACGTCAATCATCGGGTTTCTCCCTCAGGAACGGCAGGGCCTTGCGGAAATAATCCCACCCGGTGAGCATGGTCAGAAGTGCCGCCGCCCAGAGCAGCACGATCCCGGCATTTCCCGTCCAGGCCATCGCCTTTGCCTTCCAGACCAGCCCCATCTCGTCGGCGATTTCGCCGGCAAAGACGCCCCGGATCGTGGCCTCGTCCATGCCCATGGAATGCATCACCACGTAATGCTCGAACAGGCTCTTGGCAAAGATCAGCGTGATCGCCACCATCTGGCTGGTGGTCTTCCACTTGGCGAGTCTCGTCACCTTGAGCGCCCGCGCCCGGTCGCCGAGGCTTTCGCGCAGGCCCGAAACGAACACCTCGCGATAGATGATGATCGCCGAGGGCAACATGATCCAGGGCGTGAGCCCGGCATATCCGTTGATGACCAGCAGCGCGATCATCACCAGCGCCTTGTCGGCGATCGGGTCCATCGCCGCGCCGAACAGGGTTTCGAGCTTCCATGCCCGGGCGAGATAGCCGTCGAGGTAATCGGTGACCGAGGCGACGATGAACAGGCTCATCGCATACCAGTCGGCCCATGGGCGGGAAAAGAACAGGAACATCACCGGGATGAGCGGCACCGCCAGCAGCCGGGCAATGGTCAGGATATTGGGAACGGTCCAGCGCATGAGCGATGAATAGCCGGTTCTGCTCGGGTGGAAAAGCACTCTTGAGCCGAGCCGGCCACCCCCTCAGCCCTGCTCGTGGAAATGGGCGTGGATCGTTTCGGCCAGACGCGCCGAAATGCCGGGGGCGGCCTTCAGGTCATCGAGGCTGGCGCGGCTCACCGCCTTGGCCGAGCCGAAATGCTGCAACAGGGCGCGCTTCCGGGTGGCGCCGACGCCGGGGATGTCGTCGAGCGGGGTTGCCCCGATCGCCCGGGCGCGTTTCTGCCGATGGCTGCCGATGGCAAAGCGGTGGGCCTCGTCGCGCAGGCGCTGGACGAAGTAGAGCACCGGGTCGTTGCGCTTCAGGGCGAAGGGGCGCGCGCCGACGCGGTGGAACTCCTCCTTGCCGGCGTCGCGGTCGACCCCCTTGGCCACGCCGACCATGGCGATATCGTCAACGCCGAGCTGCTGCAGGATCTCGTGCACCGCCGAGACCTGCCCGGCGCCGCCGTCGATCACCAGGAGATCGGGCCATTGCCCGCTTTCGCGCTTCGGGTCTTCCTTCAGAAGCCGGCTGAAGCGGCGGGTGAGCACTTCCTTCATCATCCCGAAATCGTCGCCCGGGGTGAGCTTTTCGCTGCGGATGTTGAACTTGCGATACTGGCCCTTGATGAAGCCCTCGGGCCCGGCGACGATCATCGCCCCGACGGCATGGGCGCCCTGGATGTGCGAGTTGTCATACACCTCGATGCGCCGGGGCGGGGCGTCGAGGCCGAAGGCCTCGGCAAGCCCTTCGAGCAGCCGGCGCTGGGTAGCGCTTTCCGACATCCGCCGCCCGAGGCTTTCACGGGCGTTGCGGGCGGCATTGGCCACGAGCTCGGCCTTTTCGCCGCGAAGGGGCACCGCCAGCTCGACCTTGCGCCCGGCCTTTTCCGAGAGCATCTGCGCCATCAGCTCCGGGTCTTCGAGCGGGTGCGAGAGCAGGATCAGCCGCGGCGGCGGCTTCTGGTCATAGAACTGCCCGACGAAGGCCTGCAGCACCTCCGATTCGCCGGCGCCGGCGCCCGTGCGCGGGTAGAAATCGCTGTTGCCCCAGTTCTGGTGGGCGCGGATGAAGAACACCTGCACACAGGCTTGTCCGCCTTCCATGTGCAGCGCGATCACGTCGGCCTCGCCGACGCCCCTCGGGTTGATGCCCTGGCTCGCCTGCACCTGGGTGAGGGCCTGGATCCGGTCGCGCAGGGCGGCGGCGCGCTCGAATTCCAGCGCTTCGGAGGCGGCCTGCATCTGCGCGGCGAGCTCTTCCTGGATCCGTGTCGTGCGCCCCGAAAGGAAGGCCTCGGCATCGCGCACGAGTGCCCGGTAACCCGCTTCGTCGATCCGGCCGGCGCAGGGTCCGGCGCAGCGCTTGATCTGGTAGAGCAGGCAGGGGCGGGTGCGGCTCTCGAACGTCGCGTCGGAGCAGTTGCGCAGCTGGAACACCCGTTGCAGCTGGTTCAGGGTGCGGTTCACCGCATCGGCGCTGGCGAAGGGGCCGTAATAGTGGCCCTTGTCCCTGCGGGCGCCGCGATGCTTGCGGATCTGCGGGAAGGGGTGGTCGGTGACGAGGATGTTGGGGAACGACTTGTCGTCGCGCAACAGCACGTTGAAATGCGGCTTGAGCTGCTTGATCAGGTTCTGTTCGAGCAGCAGCGCCTCGGTCTCCGAGCGGGTGGTCAGGAACATCATCGAAGCGGTCTGCGAGATCATCCGGGCAATGCGCGCCGAATGGCCCGTGGGCTTGGCATAGTTGGCCACCCGCTTCTTCAGGTTCTTCGCCTTGCCGACATAGAGCACGCGCCCTTTGGCATCGAGCATGCGATAGACGCCGGGCGAATTGTCGAGGCGCTTGACGTAGTCGGCGATCACCTCGTGCCCGGTGCGGGGCGGGGCCTCTTTCCCGGCGTCTGGCGTCGAAGGCGTGCTCATGGCCGTTGCCTAGCGATTCTCTGGTGCGGCTGCAATCTTGCGGCGCGGATTTCAAGCCCGAAGGCGCCCACAGAATCTGTGGATAACTCGGTGGAAAAAGGATTGTCGCCAGAGGTTTTTCCTTGTTTTCGGCGGGCTTCATTGATTTGCTCAAAAAAAAGGCAGCTCCATAAGTCATTGAAACTGCTAAATAAAAATATTACCAACATTTAAACTTTTGAATTTCTTGCCGAATTGATGTGGGAATTGGGCAAGCTATCGGCGCGGTGCACAAGTTGTCGCAGGCTCACCGCCCAAGGGTCATTCGAGACCGAGGATATCGGGGGTTTTCCAGCCCAGATGCTGGCCGCCGTCAACGGCGATCATCTGCCCGGTGACGGCCTTCGCGTCGATCAGATAGCCGAGCGCGGCGGTGATGTCTTCGGGGTTGGCGCCGCGCCCGAGAACGGTATTGGCGCGTTGCCGGGCGAAATGCGCCTCGGACTGTCGCGCGCCGATCAGCGTCGGCCCGGGGCCGATCGCGTTGACCCGGATCGCCGGGGCGAGGGCCTGCGCGGCGGTGCGGGTCAGCGCCCACAGGCCCATCTTGGCAATCGTGTAGGTTGCGAAATCGGGGGTCAGCTTCAGCACCCGCTGATCGAGCATGTTGACCACCAGCGCGCTGGCGCAGGGCTCGCCGGCGGCACAGGTGCCGGCCTCGGGGGCCTGGGCGGCAAAGGCCTGGGTCAGGAAGAAGGGCGCGCGCAGGTTGGAGTTGATGTGCCGGTCCCAGCTCTCGGGCGTGGCGGTGTCGATGCGGTCGTATTCGAAGATGCTGGCATTGTTGACGAGCAGCGTCAGCGGCCCGCCGAGCGCCTGTGCCGCGCGGGGCACCAGCGCCTCGGTTTCGGCAAGGTCGAGCAGATCGGCCCGCAGCGCCACGGCCCGCACGCCGAGCGCCGCGCAACGGGAAACGGTTTCGGCGGCGCCGGCCTCGGAGGCGGCATAATGCACGGCAACGTCAAATCCGCGTTCGGCAAGGGCAAGGGCCATCGCCTGCCCCAGCCGCGCCCCTGCGCCCGTCACCAATGCCCGGCCCGGTTCCATGCGCCTATCCCAGCAAGCTCGTCATGTAGGCCCCGTAAAGGCCCACGAAGACAATGCCCCAGCGCTTGCCCATGTGCCAACCCTTGAAGACGAAGGGGGCGATGAGCAGGGCGGTGAAGAACATGATAACCAGGTCGAAGCGCAGCATCATCGGCTCGACCGGGATCGGGCCGACCAGCGCGGCAACGCCGATGATCGCCAGAAGGTTGAACATGTTCGAGCCGATCACGTTGCCCAGAACGACCTCGGCCTGCCCGCGCACCGCCGCCATCACCGTTGTCGCCAGTTCCGGCAGCGAGGTGCCCACGGCGACAAGGGTCAGGCCGATGACGGTTTCCGAAACGCCGTGGTCGCGGGCGATGGCGCTGGCTGCGCTGACCAGCACGTCGGCCCCGATCGGCAGGCCGATCAGCCCGAGCACGATGAACAGGATGACCTTGTACCAGGGCATCTGCGGGTCGGCCCCTTCGACGTCCTCAAGCGGGTCGTCCTCGCAGAGGGCGGCGTCTTCCGCCTCGGCAAGGCAGCGGGCCTTGTGATCGCGCCGGTGCGCCATCGCCTCGTTGAAGGCGGATCCGACCATCAGGGCAAGGCCCACCAGCAGGATCGCGCCCTGTGGCGCCGCGAAGCGGTGGCTCGTCGCGGCAAGGAACATGAACATCGCCGTTGCCGCCATCATGGCGATGTAATTGCGGCGGATGTCGCAGGTTCCGGTGTTGATGCCGGAGAGCAGCGCCGGGACGCCGAGCACGAGCAGGATGTTGACGATGTTCGAACCGACGACATTCCCGAGGGCAATGCCCGGGGCGTGTTCGCGCACCGACTGCACGGCGACCAGCAGTTCGGGCGCCGAGGTGCCGAAGGCGACGATGGTCAGCGAGACGATCATGGCCGGCACCCCGAGCCGCAGCGAGAGGTTCACCGCCCCGCGCACCAGCGTATCGCCCGCGAGCAGCAGGATCAGCAGCCCGAGGATGGCGTAAAGGAAATCCATCGTTCAGCCTTTTTCCTCGCACGAGCAGGGGCCCGAACCGATCTTGTAGCGGCCGCAGCGGGGGCATTTGCGGCTTTCCAGCCGGCTCTGCCCCGGAAAGCGCAACCGCCCGAAGATGGCCAGCACCATCATGAAGACGAGGAAGAGCGAGATGATCTTCAGGAACATCACAAACCGATCCGGGCCCAGAGCCCGCGTTCTTCGGTGGCCTCGACCACCGCGTTGACGAGCGAGGCCCCGAAGCGCCGGAACAGCGAGCGCCGCGGGCCGTGAACCGAGAGGCGCACCTTGTCGCCGTAGCGCGCGCGCAGAACGTCGTTCAGGTGGCCGATGCCATCGACGAGGCCCAGTTCGACGGCGCGCGTGCCGGTCCAGAATTCGCCGGTGAACAGGCGCCGGTCATCGGACAGGCGCGCGCCGCGGGCTTCTTTCACATGGGCGATGAAGGCTTCGTGGATGTCGGCGCCGATCGCCTTGATCCGGGCTACGTCATCGGGGTTTTCGGGCTTGAACGGGTCGAGCTGCGATTTTGCCTCGCCGGCGGTATAGACGCGCCGTTCGATCCCGTGGCGGGCGATGAAGTCATTGAGGCCGAAGCCGGCCACGATCACCCCGATCGAGCCGACGATCGAACTGGCATCGGCATAGATCTCGTCGGCGGCGCAGGCCAGCCAGTATCCGCCCGAGGCGGCGGCATCCTCGACGAAGGCGATGACCGGCACGCCCTTCTCTTTCGACAGGCGCCGGATGCGCGCGGCGATCAGCGCGCTTTGCACCGGCGAGCCGCCCGGCGAGTTGATCGACAGCGCCACCGCCTTGGGCTTGCCGCGGGTGAAGGCCTTCTCGATCGCCGGGGCGAGGGCGGCATCATTCAGCTGCCCGCGCGATCCGGTGGCGATGACACCATGCAGGCGGATGACCGAGACGCGGGGCGCCCGGCGCGGGAAGGGCAGAAACCGTTTCATGGGCTGGCATGTAGAAATCGGCTCGCCGCCCCGCAAGGGCGCGGCGCAGGAAAGGCGCGGGCGTGGTTTTCCGGCCTCAACTGCGCAGCCGCCAGCCGGTGCGGAAGATTGCCCAGATCGCCGCGAGGCAAAGCCCGGCAAACAGGGCGATGGCGCCGAGCGAGGCGGCCACCGGCACGTCGGCCATGCCGAAGAAGGCCCAGCGGAAGCCGGAGATGAGATAGACCACCGGGTTGAACATCGTCACCGTCTGCCAGAAGGGCGGCAGCATCGAGATCGAATAGAACGACCCGCCGAGAAAGACGAGCGGCGTGATCACCAGCAGCGGCACCAGTTGAAGCTGCTCGAAATTGCGCGCCCAGATGCCGATGATGAAGCCCAGCATGGCAAAGCTGAAACAGGTCATCACCAGGAAGGCGGCCATCCAGACCGGGTGGGCGATGTGCAGATCAACGAAGAAGGTGGCGGTGATCAGGATCACCACCCCGATCATCAGCGCCTTGGTGGCCGCCGCCCCGACATAGCCGATGACGATCTCGATCACCGTGACGGGCGCGGAGAGCAGCTCGTAGATCGTGCCGGTGAACTTGGGAAAGTAGATCCCGAAGGCGGCGTTCGAGACCGATTGCTGCAGCACCGTCAGCATGATCAGGCCGGGCACGATGAAGGCGCCGTAGGAAACGCCCTCGACGGTTTCGATCCGGCTGCCGATGGCGGCGCCGAAAACGATGAAATAGAGCGAGGTCGAGAGCACGGGCGAGACGATGCTCTGCCAGATGGTGCGAAAGGTGCGGGCCATCTCGAAAAGGTAGATCGCGCGGATTGCCTGAAGGTTCATTGTGCAGACTCCGTGACGAGGCCGACGAAGATGTCTTCGAGGCTGGATTGGCGCGTGTTCAGATCGACAAGGTGCAGCCCGGCGGCGCGAATGTCGGCCAGAAGGTCGGTGATGCCGGTCTTCTCGGCGGCGGTGTCATAGGTATAGACGATCTGCCGCCCGCCCGGTGCAAGCTCGACGCCCGCCCGCGCGAGCGACGGCGGCAGGGCTTCGAGCGGCGGCTCGATGTCGACGGTCAGGGTCTTCTTGCCCATCCGCCGCATCAGCGTTTCGGTCTGTTCGACCAGCAGCAGCTCGCCCTTGTTGATGACACCCACCCGGTCGGCCATCGCCTCGGCTTCCTCGATGTAATGGGTGGTGAGAATGATGGTCACGCCGCGCTCTTTCAGGGCGCGCATGACGTCCCACATGCTCTGGCGCAGCTCGACGTCCACCCCGGCGGTGGGCTCGTCGAGGAACAGCACCCGCGGCTCGTGGCTGAGGGCCTTGGCGATCATCACCCGGCGTTTCATCCCGCCCGAGAGCGCCATGATCCGGCTGTCGCGCTTGTCCCACAGGGAAAGGTCTTTCAGGATCTGCTCGATGAGGGCGTCGTCGGCCTTCTTGCCGAACAGCCCGCGCGAGAAGCGCACCGTGCTGATGACCGTCTCGAAGGCCTCGACATGCAGCTCTTGCGGGACGAGGCCGATCAGGTTGCGGGCGGCGCGGAAGTCGCGCACGACGTCATGCCCGCCGACGGTGACCCGCCCGGCGCTCGGCATGGCGATGCCGCAGACGATCGAGATCAGCGTCGTCTTGCCGGCGCCGTTGGGCCCGAGCAGGGCCAGCACTTCGCCTTCCTCGATCTCGAGGTCGATGCCCTTGAGGGCCTCGAACCCGCCGGCATAGGTCTTTTTCAGCCCCTCGATGGAAACGATGGATGTCACGTTGATCTCCCTGTTCGCGGCGGGCACCATGGGCCGACGCCCGGCGCGGCGCAAGAGGCCTCAGAGCGCCTTGCGGGCCTTGAGGGCGGCGGTGATGGTGCCTTCGTCGAGGTAGTCGAGTTCGCCGCCGATGGGAACGCCCTGCGCAAGTGACGTAACGGAACAGCGCCCCTCGAGCTCGTCGGCGATGTAATGGGCGGTGGTCTGCCCGTCGATGGTGGCATTGAGGGCGAGGATCACCTCGGTGATGCCCTCGTCGGCGACCCGCTGCACCAGTTTCGGAAGGCGCAGCTCTTCCGGGCCGACGCCATCGAGCGCCGAAAGCGTGCCGCCGAGCACGTGGTAACGGCCGGAAAAGACCCCGGCGCGTTCCATCGCCCAGAGGTCGGCCACGTCCTCGACCACGCAGAGCGTGCCGTTGGCGCGCTTCTCGCTCGAACAGATCTCGCACACCTCGCCGGTGGTGACATTGCCGCAGACCACGCATTCGCGGGCGCTGTCGGCCACCGCCTGCATCGCCTCGGCCAGCGGGCGCAGGAGCAGCCCGCGCTTGCGGATGAGGTAGAGCACCGCGCGCCGGGCCGAGCGGGGGCCGAGCCCGGGCAGCCGGGCCATGAGGTCGATCAGGGTCTCGATCTCGCGCGGCGCCTGCGACATCTCAGCCGCCGAAGGGGTTGGGCATGCCGGGGGGCAGGCCGAGGCTTTCGGCGATCCGGCCCATCTCCTGCTGCATCCGTTCGGCGGCCTTGGCCTGGGCATCCTTGATCGCGGCGAGGATCAGGTCTTCGACCACTTCCTTTTCGTCCGGGTTGAAGATCGACGGGTCGATGTCGAGACCGACGAGATCGCCCTTGGCGGTGGCGGTGGCCTTGACGAGCCCGGCGCCGGCCTCGCCGACGACGGTGATCTCGTCGAGCGCCGCCTGCGCCTCGGCCATCTTGCCCTGCATTTCCTTTGCCGCCTTCATCATCTTGGCCATGTCGCCAAGATTGCCCAGTCCTTTCAGCATGCGTTTCTCCTGCTGTCGTTTCACGCTAGATATGCGGCGCGGCGGCGGTTCTCAAGACGCGGCGCCGCTCAGCCTTCCTCGAAGGGGTCCCAGTCGTCGCCCGCCGCGTCGCCCTCGTCGCCTGCCTCCGCAGCCTCGGGCAACGCCGCGGCCCGGGCCTCGGCGGCGATTTCGTCGGCGGTGCGAACCTCGGCGATGCGCGCCTTCGGGAAGGCCTCGAAGACGGCCCTCACGGTCGGATGTTCCATCGCCCGGGCCTCGAGCGCCCGGCGGCGTGCGCCCTGGCGCTCGGCAACGGTCGGGGCGGTTGCCCCCTGAACCACCGTCACCCCCCAGCGCACTCCCGTCCACGACTGAAGGCGCGCGGCGAGGCGCTGGGCGAGGTCGGGCGCGGCGTCTTCGGTGGGGGTGAATTCGATCTGCCCGGGCCGGTAGCGCGCGAGGCGCAAGCCCTGCTCGACCTCGAGCAGCAGCGCCACGTCGCGCCGTGCGCCGATCAGGGCGAGGACATCGTCGAACGTGGCATACCGGGCAAGGGCGCTCTGGGCCTCGGCGGCAAGCGCCGTGGCCGTTGCGCCACCCGTGCTGCCCGTGCCGATGGGGGCCGCCGGCATGCGCGCCGATGGTCCGCCAGCGCCCCCGCCCGAAGGCGCCCCCGCCGGGCCGCGACCGCCGCCCGAGGGGCCGGGGGCCGGCGCCGGCGGCGG
>RFKM01000200.1 GCA_003694465.1 Alphaproteobacteria bacterium | reverse complement strand
GGCGGCAAGCTCCTCGCGGATGCGCTCATAGATCAGCACGTTGGCGTCCACCGCCATGCCGATGGTGAGCACGATGCCGGCGATGCCCGGCAGGGTCAGCGTTGCCCCGATCGCCGAGAGCAGGCCGAACATCATCCCGACGTTCAGGATCAGGGCGATGTTGGCGAAGATGCCGAAGAGCCCATATGTGAGCGCCATGTAGATCAGCACCCCGGCAAAGGCGACGATCGAGGCGATCTTGCCGGCCTCGATCGAGTCGGCGCCAAGCTCGGGGCCGATGGTGCGCTCTTCAAGGAAGGTCAGGTCGGCCGGCAGGGCGCCGGCGCGCAGCAGCACCGCCAGCTTCGTCGATTCCTCGATGGTGAAATTGCCGGTGATGATGCCCGAGCCCCCCGGGATCGGCTCGTTGATCCGGGGGGCCGAGATCACCTTGCCGTCGAGCACGATGGCGAAGGGCGCGCCGACGTTCTCGGCCGTATACTGGCCGAACTTGCGCGCCCCGGAGACGTTGAACTGGAAACTGACCGCCGGCCGGCCGTTCTGGTCGAAGCTCGGCTGGGCGTTGTTCAGCTCCTCGCCCGTGACCACCGGGGTGGCCTCGAGCACGTAATAGACGCCCGGCTCGTCAAGCGACGGATAGACCACCTGCCGCGGCCCGGGGCGCACGTTCGGATCGGTGGTGCGGTTCACCACCGGGTTGAAGGTCAGCTGCGCGGTGGTGCCGATCAGCGCCTTCAGCTCGGCCGCCGACCCCAGCCCCGGCACCTGGATCAGGATCCGGTTCTTGCCCTGGCGCTGGATCGTCGGCTCGCGAGTGCCGACCTCGTCGACGCGCCGGCGGATGATCTCGAGCGCCTGCTGGATGGTGCGGTCGTCGGTGGCCTGCTTCTCGGCCTCGGAAAGCTCGATGGTGATGGTGTCGCCCGCCCCCGTCACGACGATGTTGTCGGAGCCCGCGCCGGTGAGCGAGACCACGGGCGTTGCCAGGGCACGCACCGCGGCCAGGGCCGCGTCCATCGCCTCGGGCTTTTCGATGCGCACCTTCAGCTGGCCCTTGGGCGCGTCGATCCGGCGGATCGCGCCGACGGTATCGCGCTGGGCCCGGAGCCCGTCGCGCACCTCCGGCCAGAGCGCGTCGAGCCGCCGGTCGTAAACGTCTTCGACCTGCACCTCGGCGAGCAGATGCGCCCCGCCCCGCAGGTCGAGCCCGAGGTTGACAAGGCGCGAGGGCAGCCAGTCGGGCCAGCCGGCGCGGGCGGCCTCGAGCTCGGGCGTCGACCCCGATTTCTCGATCGCCGCGACGGCGTCGTTATGGGCCTCGACCCGGGAATAGAAGAGGTTCGGCGCGGCATAGACGAGGCCGAGCACCACCAGCCCGACCACCAGAACCCGCCGCCAGAGGGGAAATTGCAACATCCTGAGCCCTTTCGCGCGCGCCCGGGTCAGCCCTCGGCGGGCTCGGTCTTGGAAAGCACCTGCGCCACGGCGGCGCGCAGCACCCGCACCTTCACGCCCTGGGCGATCTCGACCTCGATCTCGTTGTCGTCCTTGACCTTGGTGACCTTGCCGATGATCCCGCCCTGCAGCAGCACCTGGTCGCCCCGGCGCAGGGCGGCGCGCATCGCCTCCTCCTCGCGGGCCTTCTTCTGCTGCGGCCGGATCAGGAAGAACCACATGATGCCGAAGACCAGCACCATGGGGATGAGCATCGAGTTGAGCACGTTGCCGGCGGGCGCCCCCGCGGCCTGTGCGAATGCAGGCGTGACGAACATCTGGAATTCCTTGTCTGCGGGGGCCCTGCCCCCTGGATTGGCCGGCACCCTATATCGGCCCCGGTGGGTTGGCAAGCAAGGGCGGTTTGCCCCGCCCGCGCGCGCCGGAGCGGCCCCGGGCCTCCGTCCTCGCCACCCACCGTGCATCCCTCCTCTTTAAAGCTGCGCGCGCATCGGGCATAAGGCGCCAGACTCATCAACGAGGCCCAAGACATGCACGATATCCGCAAGATCCGCGAAAACCCCGAAGCCTTTGACGCCGCCATGGCCCGGCGCGGTCTGTCGGGCGTGTCGGGCGAGGTGCTCGCCCTTGACGAGGCCCGCCGCGCCGCCATCACCGCCGCCGAGGCCGCCCAGGCCGAGGCCAACAGGGCGGCGAAGGAAATCGGCGCCGCCAAGGCCCGCGGCGACGAGGCCGAGTTCGAGCGTCTTCGCGCGCTCATGGCAGAGAAGAAGGGCGAGATCGCCCGCCTCAACGAGGAAGCCAAGGAAAAGGACGCCGCGCTCACCGCCCTTCTGATGGGGCTGCCCAACGTTCTGGCCGACGACGTGCCCGACGGCGACGACGAGAGCGGCAATGTCGAGCTGCGCCGCTGGGGCACGCCGCGGGCGTTTTCCTTTACCCCGCTCGAGCATTACCAGCTGCCGGCGGCCCGCGCCGGGCTCGATTTCGAGCTCGCCGCGAAGCTTTCCGGCTCCCGTTTCGTGGTGCTCACCGGCGCGATGGCGCGGCTGCACCGGGCGCTGGCGCAGTTCATGCTCGACGTCCATACAGGCGAGAACGGCCTGACCGAGGCGATCACCCCGGTGCTGGTGCGCGAGGAGATGATGTATGGCACCGGCCAGCTGCCGAAATTCGGCGAAGACAGCTACCAGACCCGCGAAGGCTGGTGGCTCATTCCCACCGCCGAGGTGACGCTGACCAATTTCGTCAATGGCGAGATCGTCGAGGCCGCCGATCTGCCGATGCGCTACGTCGCCCATACCCAGTGCTTCCGCTCCGAGGCCGGGTCGGCCGGGAAGGACACCGCCGGGATGCTGCGCCAGCACCAGTTCGAGAAGGTCGAGATGGTCTCGATCACCCGCCCCGAAGAGAGCGAGGCCGAACACGCGGCGATGACCCGGCGCGCCGAGGACATCCTCGAACGCCTCGGCCTGCCCTACCGCACCATCATCCTGTGCTCGGGCGATACCGGATTCGGCGCCCGGCGCACCCATGACATCGAGG
>RFKM01000199.1 GCA_003694465.1 Alphaproteobacteria bacterium | reverse complement strand
GCAGGCGCATCGCTGCCATACTGGCGCGGCAGGGTCATCCATTTGAGCAGGATCGGGATCATCGCCGGCCAGAACAGGATGCCCGCCGCGCGCCGATAGACGAACATGATGTTGCGGTGGTGGTAATAGGCGCGCCAGACCGGGGAATAGATCTTTTCGTCGGGGCGCGAGCTTTCGCAGTCGTGTTCGAACTTCAGGCTCGGGTCGAATTCGATCCGCCCACCGGCGCCGCGCAGATTGAGCGTGTAGAGCGCGTCATCGCCGTAAAGAAACAGCCCCGGGTCGGGGTAGCCGATGAGGTTGACCGCCCGGCGGGAAAGAAAGAGGCCAACGAAGGAAGCAGCGTCAATCGGGCAGGTTTCGGCCGTGGTAAACGCACTGTCGGGAACGTGAAAGCCGCCCCGGCCGCCGAGCAGCGCGCCGAGAAAGGCCCGCGGCCGCCAGAACGGGTTGAGCGTTGGCCGGTTCATCTCGCACAACCGCCCGGAAGGGTAATAGACGGCGCCGGCCCATGCTTCGCGCCCATGCCGGGGCGTCGCGTGAAAGCGTGCGAGCGTGCCGGGCTCGGGCCGGGCGTCGTCGTCCATGATCAGGAACCAGTCGGGGTCGAAGGTTTCGGCGGCGTGTTTCAGGCCGGCAGCAAACCCGCCGGCGCCTCCGGCATTTTCGGAAAGCGTCAGCACGCTGAGGCGCGGATCCTCCTGACCGGCCAGCCATGCCCCCGTGCCATCGCTCGAGGCATTGTCGACCACCACCACATGGGCGAGCTCCGCCGCAGGCGCCGCCAGAAGCCGGGCAAGCGTTGCCCGAAGCTGCGGCAACCGCTGGTGGGTGACCACCACCGCCGCAACCCTGCCGGCGCCGGATGTGTGATTGCTTTCGTGCACGGCAGAATTCCCTTCGTGGCGTCTGGCCGCTCGTAGCCGGGAGTGTTGGCGCCCGTCAATCCGGCACCTGTGGCGCTGGCCGCTTCCCGCCGGATCAGGTGATGACATCCGGGCCGGCGCGCCCAGAAAGCCGGCGCACGGCGGCAATCTCCTCGGCCGCGGCGATCACCGGCGCCAGGGCGGCCTGCACCTCTTCGTCAAGCCCATCCGGGCCGGGAACGTAACGCTCGAGGTAAAGCCTGAGCGTTGCGCCTTCGGTGCCGGTCCCGGACAGCCGAATCACGAACCGCGCCCCGCCCTCGAACATCACCCGGAACCCCTGATGCGCAGAGATCGAGCCGTCAACCGGATCGGTATAGGAAAACTCGTCCGCCGCCTCCACCACGAGCCCGGCAAAGGTCTGCCCGGCAAGGCCGGCGAGCTTGTCCCGCAGGCCACCGACGATGCGCTCGGCAATCTCGTTCGGCAACGCCTCGTAATCGTGGCGCGAATAGTAATTCCGCCCGTGTGTCTTCCAGTGATCGGCAAGGATTTCGGCCACCGACTGCCCCCGCGCCGCGAGGATGTCGAGCCAGAGCAAGACGGCCCAGAGGCCATCCTTTTCGCGCACATGGTTCGACCCGGTTCCGAAGCTTTCCTCGCCGCAGATCGTCACACGCCCGGCATCGAGCAGGTTGGAAAAGAACTTCCAGCCGGTGGGCGTCTCGTAATGGGCAAGGCCCATCGCTTCGGCAACGCGGTCGGCGGCGGCGGAGGTGGGCATCGAGCGGGCAACGCCGGCAAGCCCGCCCCGATAGCCCGGCGCGAGATGGGCATTGGCGGTAAGCACCGCGAGGCTGTCGGAGGGCGAAACGTAGGTGCCGCGCCCGACCACCATGTTGCGGTCGCCATCGCCATCGGAGGCGGCGCCGAAATCCGGGGCATCGGGGCCGAACATCTCGTCGATCAGCGCCTTCGCCCAGACCGGGTTGGGGTCGGGGTGCAGGCCGCCGAAATCCGGAAGCGGCGTTGCGTTGAGCACCGTCCCCTCGGGCGCGCCGAGGCGGCGTTCGAGAATTTCCTTCGCATAGGGGCCGGTGACGGCGTTCATCGCATCGAAACGCATCCGGAAGCCGCCGGCGAAGAGCGCCCGCAGGCGCGGGAAATCGAAGAGCGTTTCCATCAGCGCGGCATAATCCGCGACCGGATCGACGACCGAAACGCGCATGTCGCCCATCCGGCTTTCGCCGATTTGCGACAGGTCGATGTCTTGCGTTTCGAGGATGCGGTAGGCGCTGATCGTCCGGGTTGCCTCGAAGATCGCATCGGTGACACTTTCCGGCGCCGGGCCGCCGTTGGCGGTGTTGAACTTGAGGCCGAAATCCTCGTCGAGTCCGCCCGGGTTGTGACTGGCCGACATGATGAAGCCGCCATCGGCGCCGTTCAGCCGGATGAGGTGGCTGGCCGCCGGAGTCGAGAGCAGGGCATCTTGTCCGACGATGACCCGCTGCGCACCCTGAGCGGCACACATCCGCAAGATCACCTGCGCCACCCGGGGGGTGAAATAGCGCCCGTCGCCGCCCAGAACGTAGGTCTTGCCCTTGGCGCCGCCGGTGGCGTCAAGAATGGCCTGAACGAAGTTCTCGACGAAATGCGGCTGCATGAACACGCGGGTCTTCTTGCGAAGGCCCGAGGTTCCCGGCTTCTGCCCCGCGATGGGCGAGGTGGCAACTGTCAGGATCTGCATTGTGGTCTCCTCAGGTCTCGGGATGCGCGAAAAGCAAAACGGATTGTTCCGGCGCTTCGTGAACGGGCCTTGCCTGCCGCGGCGGCGCGCCGGGGTTCGCGCTGTCGATCAGGCAGGTCCAGGGGCCGGGGGGCATCACGACTGGGCGCGCCTTGCCGGCGTTGAACAAGAGAAAGACCGGTGGTTCGTCGCCGTCGGCGCAGGTTTCGGCAGCGGTTCTGACGATCAGGCCGATGGCGTGAAGATCGCCCTCCCAATCGGCGGCCTCGGGGGTGCGCCCGTCGGGGTGCCACCATTCAAGATCGGGCAGGCCGTCGGTCTTGCGCCGCGAGCCGTGCAGGAAGCGCTTTTGCCGCAGCACCGAAAACCGCCGGCGCAGGGCCGAAAGGCGGGCGACGAAGGCTTCCAACTCGCCGCCCCGGCCCGACCAGTCGGTCCATCCCGTTTCGTTGTCCTGCGCATAGGCGTTGTTGTTGCCGCCCTGCGAATTGCCGGCCTCGTCGCCGGCCAGCAGCATTGGCACACCCTGACTGAAGAAGAGCGTGGCAAGCATGGCCCTTTGGCGTCGGGCGCGGGCGGCGAGAATGGCAGGGTCACTCGTCGGGCCCTCGACGCCGAGATTGGCGGAGAAATTCTCCGAATGGCCGTCGCGGTTGCCCTCGCCGTTGGCCTCGTTGTGCTTTTC
>RFKM01000198.1 GCA_003694465.1 Alphaproteobacteria bacterium | reverse complement strand
CTTCAGCCGCGATTGCGCCTGCCGGGCTTTCGATTCCTTGTAGCGGAACCGGTCGACGAAGGATTGCAGATGCGCCCGGCGCGCCTCCATCTTGCGGTTTTCGGCCTCGGCCACCGCGAGGCGCGCGGCGCGGGTTTCCGCGAAGGTGTCGTAGGGGCCGGAATAATAGGTGAGCTTGCGGTCTTCGAGATGCAGGATGCCGGTGACGGCGCGGTTGAGCAGCGCCCGGTCGTGGCTGACGATGATCACCGTGTGCGGGTAGCGGGCGATGTAGCCCTCGAGCCAGAGCGCGCCCTCGAGGTCGAGATAGTTGGTCGGCTCGTCGAGCAGGAGGATGTCGGGGCGCGAGAACAGCACCGCCGCCAGCGCCACGCGCATCCGCCAGCCGCCCGAGAAGGCGGCGCAGGGGCGGGCCTGGGCGGCATCGTCGAAGCCCAGCCCCCGCAGGATCGAGGCCGCCCGCGCCTCGGCCGACCATGCGTCGATATCGGCAAGGCGGGTCTGGATCTCGGCGATGCGGTGAGGGTCGGTGGCGGCCTCGGCCTCTTCCATCAGGGCGGCGCGTTCGGTATCGGCGGCAAGCACCGTCTCGAGAAGGCTCGCCTCGCTTGCCGGCGCCTCCTGCGCCACGCCGCCGATGCGCGCGCCCTTCGGCACCGAAATCGTGCCGCCCTCCAGCGCCAACTCGCCGCGGATCAGCCGGAACAGGGTCGTCTTGCCGGTGCCGTTGCGCCCGACGAGGCCGACCTTGTGCCCCTCGGGGATCACCGCCGAGGCGTGCTCGAAAAGGGGGCGGCCCTCGATCGAGAAGGTGATGTCGTCGATCCGCAGCATGGGCTCTCCCTGCCCGATGGCGCGGGCCGGGTCAATCCGCCGCGCGCCGGCCGGTGCCGACCGCCTGCCCCGCGCCCGCCCGGCCCGGCCGGCCTCAGCCCTCGAGGCGGCTCACGACGATGGTGATCTCGGGCTTGTGGCCGATCTCGTTCTCGGCGGTCTTGCGCACGATGCGCTTCAGATCCTTTTCGAGCGAGTCGTCATTGCGCAGGGTCTTGCGCTCGGCGCGCATCAGGAACTGGCCGAGATCGGCCTCCAGCACCTCGGCGAGCGGCGCGCCCGAGCGCCCGGTTTCGGCAAGGCCGAAGGTTTCGACCCAGGGCTCGCCCAGCGGCTCGTCGTCTTCGAGAATGACATTGACGATGACATGACCGTTGAGCGCGAGGCGGATCCGGTCGCGCACGACGCCGTCGAGGGCGCCGATCAGAACGTTGCCGTCGAGATAGACCCGGTCGGCATCGACATGCTCGACGATGCGCGCCTTGGCGCCGGAAAGATCGGCCATCGCGCCGTTGACCACCAGCAGCGCCGCGCGCCCGTTCGCCTCGGCCAGCTTGACATGTTCGCGCAGGTGCCGGTGCTCGCCATGCATCGGAATGACCACCTCCGGGTCGACGAGGGCGTGCATGGTTTCGAGATCGGGCCGGTTGGCATGGCCCGAGACGTGATAGCGGTCGTCCTCGGCCACCACGTCGACCCCCATCTCGGAGAAGGCATTGTGCACCCGGCCGACGCCGCGCTCGTTGCCGGGGATGGTCTTGGAGGAAAACAGGAAGGTGTCGCCCTCGGCCATCTGCAGGCCGAGATAGGGCCCGCCGCGGGCCAGCTGCGCCGAGGCGGCGCGGCGCTCGCCCTGACTGCCGGTGACGATCAGCATGAGCCGCTCGCGCGGCAGGTCGCGGGCATCTTCCGGCGTGATCGTGCGCGGGAAATCGGCAATCACCCCGGTGCGGATCGCCGCCTCGATCATCCGCCGCATCGCTCGACCCAGCAGGCAGACCTCGCGCCCGGCGGCATGGCCGGCCTCGGCGAGGGTCTTCACCCGGGCCACGTTCGAGGCGAAGGTCGTCGCCACCATCATGTGCGGCACCTCGGCCACGAGCTTGGCGATCGGCTCGACGAGGTCGGCCTCCGAGCGCCCGGGATGGGGCGAAAAGACGTTGGTCGAATCGCAGACCAGCGCCCGCACCCTTCCTTCGGTCGCCTTGCGCCAGAGCGCCGGATCCCAGCCCTCGCCAACGCCGGGCTTCGGGTCGAGCTTGAAATCGCCGGTGTGGACGATGCGCCCGGCCGGGGTCTCGATCACCAGCCCGGCGCTTTCGGGAATCGAATGGGAAATCGGCAGGAAGGAGACGCGGAACGGCCCCGCCTCGACCGCCTCGGGCCATGCGCCGACAATGTTGACCGCATCGGCGCTGTGCCCGGCCTCCTCGAGCTTGAGCTGCGCGAGGTGCCCGGTGAAGGCGCGGGCATGGACCGGCGCGCGCAGCTCCGGCCAGAGCAGGCCGACGGCGCCGACGTGGTCTTCATGGGCATGGGTGATGAAGATCGCCTCGAGCCGGTCGGCCCGCTCCTTGAGATAGCTGATGTCGGGCATGATGAGGTTGACGCCCGGGGTCGTGTCCATGTCGGGGAAGGTCACCCCGAGATCGACGAGGATCAGCCGCTCGTGCCCCGGCTTGCCCCAGCCGTAGACATAGGCGTTCATCCCGATTTCCCCGGCGCCGCCGAGGGGAAGATAGATCAGCCGTTCCTTGCTCATGGGTTTGTCCCTGCCTGCAGGTTGCCCTGCGCCTCGTTGTATTGGTAGATTTTCACCAGCCCGTGCATGGTGAGATCGTCGGCGAAGTCGTCGAAAACCGGCACATGGGCCTGAAAGAGCGGCGCAAGGCCGCCGGTTCCGATCATCTTCATCGGCCGCCCATGTTCGGCGCGGATGCGCGCGCCGATCTCCTTGATCAGCCCGACATAGCCCCAGAAGATGCCCGCCTGCATGCAGGCCACGGTGTTGGTTCCGATCACCTTGTCGGGATAGGTGATGTCGACATGGGGCAGCGCCGCGGCCGCCATGTGCAGCGCCTCGAGGCTGAGGTTCACCCCCGGGGCGATCACCCCGCCGATATAGGCACCGTCGGTGTCGACCACGTCGAAGGTGGTGGCGGTGCCGAAATCGACGACGATCAGATCGCCGCCGAAAAGGTCGTGCCCGGCGACGGTGTTCACCAGCCGATCGGGGCCGACCTGGGTGCCGGGATCGACCCGCACCTCGACCGGCAGCAGGCAATCGGGCCTGCCCACCACCAGCGGGCGCAGGCCGAAATAGCGGTCGGAAAAGACGCGCAGGTTGAAGACCACCCGCGGCACGGTCGAAGAGATCACCACACCGGTGATCTCGGGGCTGATGCCGTGGTGGCGCATGAGCGTGTCCCACCAGACGAAATACTGGTCGGCGGTGCGCTGGGTCTCGGTCGAGGTGCGCAGGGTGGCAAGGAACCTTTCGCCGTCCCAGATCGAGAAGACCGTGTTGGTATTGCCGCAGTCGATGGCCAGAAGCATGTTCCGCCCCGCCCCTTCAGAAAAAGATCTCGCCCGCCGCGATCCGGCGCGCGCCACGGGGCGTTGATAGGACAAGATGCCCCTCGCCGTCCACATCGCGGAAGATGCCCCGCACCTCCTCGCCGGGCAGGCGCGCGGTGACGGCCTCGCCGAGGCGCGCGGCGCGGGCCAGCCATGCGGCGCGGATCGGGCCGAAGCCCCCGGCCCGAAACTGCCCCTCCCAGCGGGCGAAGGCGGGGGCGAGCGCTTCGAGGAAGGCGGCAGGCGCGGGCGCCGTGCCGAGGCAGTCGGCCAAGGCCACCGGCGCCAGCGCCCCGGGCTCGAGCGCCTCGGGCGGCGGCGCGGCGGCGAGGTTCACCCCGATGCCGATCGCCAGCCCCTCGATGCGCCCGCCCGCCGCCAGCCCTTCGAGCAGGATCCCGGCGAGCTTGCCACCGTCGAGCAGCACGTCGTTCGGCCATTTCAGCGCCAGCCGATCGGGCGGGGTGCCAAGCACCGTGCAGGCCTCGAACAGCGCCAGCGCCGCCACGAAGGAGCGCAGCGCCGCCCCCTGCCCCGGCGTCAGCCCCGGCAGAACCAGCGTGGCGGCGAAATTGCCCGGCGGGCTCACCCAAGGGCGCCCCCGGCGCCCGCGTCCGGCGGTCTGCCGTGTGGCGGTGATCCACGTCGGGCCGGAGATCTCGGCCAGTCGCCGCGCCGCCTCGTCGAGGGTCGAGTCGACCTCGCCAAGGGCAAGCAGGGCATGGCCCTCGGGCAGGACGGGGGGCGCCTCCCCCGGCTCTTCCCCCGAAACGCGCCGGGCCGACCCCGCGCGCGAGGCCGGCCCCTTGCCACCCGTTCCGGCGTTCGCCCCGGTCAGTTGACCAGCGCCGCGGCCGCCGCCGCCGCCGCGCCTTCCACGCCGAAGAGGTTGACGACGCCCAGCAGCATCGCCGCCGCCGCGATCATCAGCATCGCCCATGCCGGCGTGCTCATCGGCATCTCGACCCCGCATTCGCCCTCGGCGAAATACATCAGGTAGACGATGCGCAGGTAATACCAGGCGCCGATCACCGAGGCGATCACCCCGGCCACCGCCAGCCAGACAAGCCCGGCGTCAATCGCGGCGGTGAGCACGTAGAGTTTCCCGAAGAAGCCGACCAGCGGCGGCACCCCGGCCAGCGAGAACAGCAGCACCATCATCGCCGCCGCCTTCACCGGTTCGATGCGGGCGAACTGGGTGAGGGCCGAAATCTCGGTCACCGGCTTGCCGTCGCGCTCCATCGACATGATGAAGGCGAAGGTGCCGACGTTCATGGTCACGTAGATCGCCATGTAGACGAGGGCGGCCTGCACGCCATACTGGCTGCCGGCGGCAACCCCGAGCAGCGCAAAGCCCATGTGCGAGATCGACGAATAGGCCATCAGCCGCTTGATGTCGCGCTGGCCGACCCCGGCAATGGCGCCGAGAAACATGCTGAGCAGCGCCATCAGCACGACGATCTGCTGCCAGTCTGCCACCGCCTGCCCGAAGG
>RFKM01000197.1 GCA_003694465.1 Alphaproteobacteria bacterium | reverse complement strand
GCGCAAGGGCGCGCGCGGCTAATGGCGCGGGGGCGGGGCGGGGCGCCTTCCGGGGCGCCGCCGGGGCGTCTATAGTCGCCCCATGCCGTCGGAACCGCGATTCATCCACCTCAGGGTGCACACCCAGTATTCGCTCCTCGAGGGGGCGGTGCCGGTCAAGAAACTGCCCGATCTCTGCGCCGGCATGAACATGCCGGCGGTGGCCGTCACCGACACCAACAACATGTTCTGCGCGCTCGAGTTTTCGGTCACGGCGAGCGGCGCCGGGGTGCAGCCGATCATCGGGTGCCAGGTCGATGTCGCCTACCTGCCCGACAGCCCGGGTGGCAAGGCGCCGGCGCCCGCGCCGCTGGTGCTGCTGGCCCAGAACGCCGCCGGCTATGCCAATCTGCTCAAGCTCAACACCTGCCTCTACATCGAGCGGCAGGACGGCGTGCCGCGGGTGACCCTCGAAGAGCTCGAGCGCCATGCCGACGGGCTCATCTGCCTGACCGGCGGCGCCGACGGGCCGGTGGGCCGGCACCTGCAGGCCGGGCACCGGGCCGAGGCCGAGGCGCTGCTCGGCCGGCTGGCGGCGGCCTTCGGCAACCGGCTTTACGTCGAGCTTCAGCGCCACCCGGGCGAGGGCGGGGCGCTGCCCGAGGCCGAGCGGCTCACCGAGCGCGGGTTCATCGAGATGGCCTATGCGATGGGCCTGCCGCTGGTGGCCACCAACGACGTTCACTTCCCCACCCCCGATCTCTTCGAGGCCCATGACGCGCTGCTCTGCATTGCCGAGGGCGCCTATGTCGACCAGCAGGAGCCGCGCCGCCGGCTGACCCCGCAGCACTATTTCAAGTCGCCCGCCGAGATGGCGGCGCTGTTTGCCGACCTGCCCGAGGCGCTCGAGAACACCGTCGAGATCGCCCGGCGCTGCGCCTTCATGGCCGAGCGGCGCAAGCCGATTCTGCCGCGCTTTGCCGATGACGAGGTCGAGGAATTGCGCCGCCAGGCCTGGGAGGGTCTGGACCGGCGCCTTGCGGTGATCACCCCCGCCGCCCCCCGCGAGGCCTACGAGGAACGCCTGCGCTTCGAGCTCGGGATCATCGAGCAGATGGGCTTTCCCGGCTATTTCCTGATCGTGGCCGATTTCATCAAATGGGCCAAGGAGCACAACATTCCCGTCGGGCCGGGGCGTGGCTCGGGCGCGGGCTCGCTGGTCGCCTATGCGCTGACCATCACCGACCTCGACCCGCTGCGCTATTCGCTGCTGTTCGAGCGCTTCCTCAACCCCGAACGCGTCTCGATGCCCGACTTCGACATCGACTTCTGCATGGACCGGCGCGAGGAGGTGATTTCCTACGTGCAGGAAAAATACGGCCGCGAGAAGGTGGCCCAGATCATCACCTTCGGCGCGCTGCTCTCGAAGGCGGCGGTGCGCGACGTGGGGCGGGTGCTGCAGATGCCCTACGGGCAGGTCGACCGGCTTTCGAAGCTGATTCCCGTCGAGGGGGTGAAGCCGGTTTCGGTCGCCCGGGCGCGGGTGGAAGAGCCCCGCCTTGCCGAGGAGGCGCGGCGCGAAGAGGTGGTCGCGCGCCTTCTCGATTATGCCCAGCAGATCGAGGGGCTCTTGCGCAACGCCTCGACCCATGCCGCCGGCGTGGTCATCGGCGACCGCCCGCTCGACGAGCTGGTGCCCCTCTACCGCGACCCGCGCTCCGACATGCCGGCGACCCAGTTCAACATGAAATGGGTCGAACAGGCGGGGCTGGTGAAGTTCGACTTCCTCGGCCTCAAGACGCTGACGGTGATTCAGAACGCCATCGACCTGATCCATGCCCAGGGGCGCGACCTGCACATCGCCCCCGACGGCAGCGTGCTCTACGAGCCGGCGCCGGGGGCCGAGAACCAGATCAACGCCATTCCGCTGGACGACGCGAAAACCTACGAGCTTTACGCCTCGGCGCGCACGGTGGCGGTGTTCCAGGTGGAAAGCACCGGCATGATGGACGCGCTGCGGCGCATGAAACCCACCTGCATCGAGGACATCGTCGCGCTGGTGGCGCTCTACCGCCCCGGCCCGATGGAAAACATCCCGACCTATTGCGAGGTCAAGAACGGCCAGCGCGAGATCGAGAGCATCCACCCGCTGATCGACGACATTCTCGAAGAGACGCAGGGCATCATCGTCTACCAGGAGCAGGTGATGCAGATCGCCCAGGTGATGGCCGGCTACAGCCTCGGCGGCGCCGACCTCCTGCGCCGGGCGATGGGCAAGAAGATCGCCGAGGAAATGGCCCGCGAGCGGCCGAAATTCATCGCCGGGGCGAAGGCGAACGGGGTCGACGAGGCGAAGGCCTCGGAAGTCTTCGACCTGCTCGAGAAATTTGCCAACTACGGCTTCAACAAGTCGCACGCCGCGGCCTATGCGGTGGTCAGCTACCAGACCGCATGGCTCAAGGCCAATCACCCGGTCGAGTTCATGGCCGGGGTGATGAATTGCGACATCCACCTCACCGACAAGCTCGCCATCTATGCCGAAGAGGTGCGCCGGGGGCTGGGAATCGAGATCGTCCCGCCCTGCGTGAACCGCTCGGGGGCGACCTTCACCGTCGGCGCGGGGCGGATCTTCTATGCGCTGGGGGCGCTGAAGAACGTCGGCGTCGAGGCGATGCGGATGATCTGCGAGGCGCGCGGCGACAAGCCCTTCGTCACCCTGTTCGATTTCGCCCGGCGGGTCGATCTCAAGCGCGTCGGCAAGCGGCCGCTGGAAATGCTCGCCCGCGCCGGTGCCTTCGACATGCTCGACGCAAACCGCCGCCGGGTGCTCGAAAGCCTCGATGCGCTGGTGGCCTATTCGGCGGCGGTTCACGAGCAGCGGGCCTCGGCGCAGGTCTCGCTGTTCGGCGAGGCCGGCGACGATCTGCCCGAGCCGCGCCTTTCGCCCGTCGACGACTGGCTGCCGAACGAGCGGCTGGCCGAAGAACACAAGGCGGTGGGCTTCTACCTCTCCGGCCATCCGCTCGACGACTACCTGCCCGCGCTCCGGCGCAAGGGGGTGATGACCTTCGAGGAGCTGCGCCGCAAGCTGGCCGAAGGGCCGATGGTCGCGCGCATGGCCGGGTCGGTCGCCACCCGGCAAGAGCGCAAGTCGGCGCGCGGCAACCGCTTTGCCTTCGTCGGCCTGTCCGACCCGACCGGGACATACGAGGTCACCGTCTTTTCCGACACGCTCGAGAAGGCGGGAGATGTGCTCGAGGTCGGGAAGAACGTGGTGGTGACGGTCGAGGCCACGCTCGAGGCCGACCAGCCGAAGCTGCTGGCCCGCTCTGCCGCGCCCGTCGATACCGTGGCCGCCGATGCTGGCGGCATGGAACTGCGGGTCTTTCTCGACCGCCCCGAGGCGGCAGGGCATGTTGCGGCGCTGCTGCGGCGGGCGGGCGACATGGCCCGGGGGGCGCGGCCGGGGAGCATCCGCATCACCGTTCTGGACGCCCCCGAGGCCGGCGGCGAATGCACCATCGACATCGAGGAAGATTTCCCGCTCAACCCGCAGGTCAAGGGCGCACTCAAGGCCCTGCCGGGGGTGGTGAGCGTGGACGAACCCGCCGTGACGCACCTC
>RFKM01000196.1 GCA_003694465.1 Alphaproteobacteria bacterium | reverse complement strand
TCCGGGGGCAGCGCCCCCGGCCCGGCCACCGGCCCGAGAACAGACAGCCACCATGTCCGACATCCGCATCACCACGACCGGGAAAGCCGGCCGCATCACCCTCACCCGCCCGCGGGCGCTCAACGCGCTTTCCTACGAGATGTGCCTCGAGATTTCCCGCGCCCTGAAAGGCTGGCGCGACGACCCCTCCATCGCCCTCGTGCTGATCGACGCCGAGGGCGATCGGGCCTTCTGCGCCGGCGGCGACATCCAGGAAATGTACGAGACCGGCACCAAGGGCGATTTCACCTATGGCCGGCGCTTCTGGGCCGACGAATACGCGATGAACGCGATGATCGCCGAATATCCCAAACCCGTCGTCTCGCTGATGCAGGGCTACACGATGGGCGGGGGCGTCGGCGTGGGCTGCCACGCCAGCCACCGGGTGGTCTGCGAAAACAGCCAGATCGCCATGCCCGAGGTCGACATCGGCCTCGTGCCCGACGTGGGCGGCACCTTCCTGCTCGCCCGCGCGCCGGGGCGCCTTGGCGAATACCTTGCCGCCACCGCCACGCGCATGGGCCCGGCCGACGCGATTTTCGCCGGCTTTGCCGATCTCTACATCCCGCGCGAATACTGGCTCGACCTGACCACCCGGCTCGAGGCCACCGGCGATCTCTCGATCCTCGAGGCGATGGCCGAAACCCCGCCCCCCGGCACGCTCGAGGCCGCCCGCCCCGAGATCGACCGCCTCTTTGCCGGCACCCCCACCGAGATCGTGCGCGCCCTCGAGGCAGACGGCAGCCCGCTGGCGCAAAAGGCGCTCGAGGCGATCCGCCGCGCCTCGCCCTTGTCGGTGGCCTGCGCCCTTGCCAATGTCCGCGCCGTCCGGGAAGATTGCACCATCCGCACCGCCCTCGCCTGCGAATACCGCTGCACGTGGCGGGCGGCGGAACATGGCGATTTTCTCGAGGGCATCCGCGCCCGGATCATCGACAAGGACCGGGCGCCGAAATGGAAGCACGCGGCCATCGAGGAGGTGACCGAAGACGAGGTGGCCTTCATGCGTGCCAGCCTCGGCGAAAACGAACTGAAGCTCTGAGGGAGGAACGGGAATGAAGATCGGATTCATCGGCCTCGGCAACATGGGGGCGCCGATGGCGCGCAACCTCGTCGCCGCCGGCCACGAGGTCACCGGCTACGACGTCGCCGGGGTGACCGTCGAGGGCGCGCGCGCCGCCGAAAGCGCCGCCGAGGCCGCCCGCGGCGCCGAGGTCGTCATCACCATGCTGCCGAACGGGCAGATCCTGCGCGCCGTGGCCGAAGAGGTGATCCCGGCGATGAGCCCCGGCGCGGTGCTCTGCGATTGCTCCACCGTAGATGTCGAGAGCGCCCGCGCCGTCGCCGCCCAGGCCGAGGCGGCCGGGCTCGGCGCCGTCGATGCCCCGGTCTCGGGCGGGGTCGGCGGGGCGACGGCCGGCACCCTCACCTTCATGGCCGGCGGCAGCGACGAAGCCTTCGCGAAGGTCGCGCCGCTGTTCGAAATCATGGGCCAGAAGGCGGTGCATTGCGGCCCCTCCGGCAACGGCCAGGCGGCGAAGATCTGCAACAACATGATTCTCGGCGTGACCATGATCGCCACCTGCGAGGCCTTCGCCCTCGCCGACCGGCTCGGCCTCGAGCGCCAGAAGCTCTATGACGTGGTGAGCACCTCCTCGGGCTACAGCTGGACGATGAACGCCTACACCCCCGCCCCCGGCGTCGGCGTGCCCTCGCCGGCCGACAACGGCTACAAGCCGGGCTTCGCCGCCGACCTGATGCTGAAAGACCTGCGCCTGAGCCAGGCGGCGGCCGAAATGGTCGATGCCGACACGCCGATGGGCCAGCGCGCGACCGAGCTCTATGCCCGCTTCGTCGAAGAGGAAGGCGGCTCGGGGATGGACTTCTCGGCGATGCTGCCGCGCTTCGAGAAGCGCCAGCGCGAATGAGCTGGCTCGACGGCGCCGCCGAGCTCGCCGCGCTCGAGCCGCCGGCGCGCGCCGCCCTCGCCCGCCTCGCCCCCGTCGAGGTGCCGCGCGGCGGGGTGCTGTTTCGCCCCGGCGAGGCGGTCAAGGGCTACGTGTGATCGTGCTCGAAGGGCGGGTCGGCGTCTCGCTGCTCGGGCCCAACGGGCGCGACATCCTGCTCTACGAGGTGGTGCCGGGCAAGAGCTGCATCCAGTCCACCCTCGGCCTTCTGGGGGGCGACGATTATTCCGCCGAGGCCGAGGCGAGCGAGCCGACGCGCCTCGTGCTGGTGCCGCGCCCGGTCTTCGCCGAACTGCTCGACAGCTCGCCGGCCTTCCGCAAGGTGGTCTTTGCCGCCTTCGCCGAACGGATGCAGGCGATGATGCAGCTGATCGAGACGATGAGCTTCATGCGCGTGGAGGCGCGCCTTGCCGGGCTGTTGCTCGAACGGGCCGACGAGGAGGGCGCCCTGGCCATGACCCAGGCCGAGATCGCCCGCGCCATCGGCACCGCCCGCGAGGTGGTCAGCCGCCGGCTCGACAAGCTGGCCCGGGCCGGCGCGATCCGGGCCGAGCGCGGGCTGATCCGCATTCGCGACCGCGCCGCGCTCGAGCGCCTCGCCACCGACCCGGCCCTCTGACCCCTTTTCGCAAACCGCACCGCACCCCATATTTTCGGTGTCTGTGACTGTGTCACATGCCTTTTGGCAAAAGGGGCGTTAACCCTTTCATATGAGCAACGAATGCAACAGCGAAAGGATCGCGAGATGTTCAAGAAAAACGAAGGCACGATCGACCGGGTGCTGCGCGTGATCGTCGGCGCGGCGCTGATTGCCGGCTATTTCTACAACCCCGATGGCGCCTACAGCTGGGCCTACTGGCTGGGTCTCATCCCGCTGATCACCGGCCTCGTGGGCACCTGCCCGCTGTATTCGCTGATCGGCGTGAGCACCTGCAAGGTCAAGAGCTGATCGGCCCGCGCCAAGGCGCCAAAGCGCCGGCTTGAAAGTGGGCGTCGCCCCCGGATGCGGGGCGGCGCCCTTCTCGCGTCAACGGCACCCTCTCGCCGGGGGAAATACCGGCGGGAAGCCGTCAGAGCCCGAGCGCGCGCAGAACCGCCGGGATCTGCTCGGGCAGGTCCTCGGCAATGAGCCCGGGCCCGAAGCCCCGCGCCGCCTCGACATGCAGCCAGGCGCCGGCCTCGGCGGCGCTCATCGGCGCGAATCCCCGCGCCATCAGCCCGGCGATGAGCCCGGACAGAACGTCGCCCGCCCCGGCGGTGGCCAGCCAGGGCGCCGCCCGGGCGCCGGCGGCAAGGTGAACGCTGGCGCGCCCGTCCGGGCGGGCGATGACCGTGTCGGGCCCTTTCACGAGCACCACCGCGCCCGACCGTGCGGCCGCCGCCCGTGCCGCGTCGAGCCGCGAGAAGGCCGGGCCGGCTTCGGGCCGGGCGGCAAGGCGGGCGGCGATGTCGGGAAAGAGGCGGGAAAACTCGCCGTCATGGGGGGTGAGCACGGTGTTCGGGTGGATCGCCTCGAACAGCGCCTCCGGCGCCACGGCAAAGGCGGTGAGCGCATCGGCATCGAGCACGGTTGCGCGGCGGGCGGCGAGGGCCACCGGCACGAGGGCGCGCGCCCGCTCCCGGCCCAGCCCCGGCCCCAGCACCAGCGCGTTGAAGCGCCGGTCGGACAGGAGGCGGGCGAGGGTCTCGCCGTCATCGACCTCGCGCAGCATGATGGCAGTGAGCTGGGCGGCGTTCTCGGCCAGCGCCGCATGGGGGGCGGCGACGGTCACGAGGCCGGCGCCGATGCGCAGCGCCGCCCGCGCCGCCAGCCGCGCCGCGCCCCCGTGCCCCGGCCCGCCCGCCAGAACGAGCGCATGGCCGTGGGCGTATTTGTG
>RFKM01000195.1 GCA_003694465.1 Alphaproteobacteria bacterium | reverse complement strand
GGGCGTCTTCGTCGCCCATCGTGAGGCCCGGCCCGCAGAGCCGTTTCAGGATCGGGAAGGGGAGGTTGCCCGGCGCTGGCGTGATGATCGCATCGCAGATCGAGCCGGTCAGCGCCGGGTTGCGTTCGATCCGGCCCGAGGCGAGCGAGCGGGCGGTGTCGTCAAAGCCCTCCGGCTCGACGGGGTGGACCTTCATCCCCGGCGCGGTTTCCGAAAGCGCCAGCGCCACGCCCGCCGTCAGCCCGCCGCCGCCGCAGGGCACGAGCACGGCGGCGGTCTCGATGCCGAGACCGGCGGCGTCTTCGGCGATCTCCAGACCGACGGTGCCCTGTCCGGCGACGACCAGCGGGTTTTCGAAGGGCTTGATGAGCGAGAGGCCCTTCTCTGCGGCAAGTCGGGCGCCGATCTCGTCGCGGTCTTCGCTGGCGCGGTCATAGAGCACCACCTCGGCGCCGAGGGCGCGGGTGTTGGCGATTTTCAGGTCCGGGGCGTCGGCGGGCATGACGATCACCGCCGGCACGCCGAATTCGCGCGCCGCGAGTGCCACCCCCTGCGCGTGATTGCCCGAGGAAAAGGCGATGACGCCGCGGGCGCGGATCTCGGGGGCGAGCGCGGCGATGGCATTGCGCGCGCCGCGGAACTTGAAGCTGCCGGTATGTTGCAGGCATTCGGGTTTGACCAGCACGCGCCGGCCGGCGATCTCGTCGAGGAAGGGCGAGGAGAGCAGCGGCGTGCGGCGGGCGTGGCCGGCAAGGCGGGCCTGTGCGGCGCGGATCATCTCGAAGGTCACGTCGGTCATGTCAGGTCTCCGATCCAGGCGCGGATGGTGGCGAGCGCTTCCGGCTCGTCGAGCCAGGGCACGTGGCCGCGATCTTCGAGGCGGGCGTAGCGCATGTCGGGGCGGCGGGCGCGCATTTCTCGCGCCGTGGCCTCGGAAAGGATGTCGGAGCCTGCGCCGTGGATCAGCGCCAGCGGCAGGCCCTCGAGCGCGTCGAAGAGCGGCCAGAGGTCGGGCACTTCGCCGCCGGCAAGGAAGGCCTCGCGCAGGGCCGGGTCGTAATTGATGGCGAGCCCGTCCGGCGTCTCGACGAACAGGTTCTTCACATCGGCCAGCCAGCGCTCGGGCGGGACATTGCGAAAGCCGACGGCGGTTTTCGCCCGGGCCTTCGCGGCTTCCTCGAAGGTTTTCGCCGCCGGGTTGCGGCCGATATAGGCCTCGATCGAGGCCAGCCCCGCCGGGTCGATCACCGGGCCGATATCGTTGAGGCAGACGCCCATCAGGCGGTCTTTCGCGGTGGCGGCGAGCAGCATGGCGATGAGCCCGCCGCGCGAGGTGCCGAGGATCGCCGCGCGCCCGATCCCGAGGTGATCCATGAGCGCCAGCACGTCGCGCGCCTCGTGCTCGATCGTGTAGCTGTGCCAGTCGGCCCGGGCCGAGCGCCCGCGTCCGCGATAGTCGGGCCGGATGAGGCGCACGCCGTCGAGATGCGGGGCGAGGAAGTTGAAATCGTCGCCGTTGCGGGTGAGCCCGGCGAGCGCGACGATCGGCAGGCCCGCGCCCTCGTCGCGGTAGGCAAGGCGGGTGCCGTCTTCGGCGGAGAAGAACCGGTGCGCCATCAGACCGCCCCTGCAATGTCGGGGATGGTGGCAAGATCGCGCAATTCCCTGTCCGGCGGATGGCCGAGGCGGTCTTGCGGCTCGCCGGCGCGGTTGACCCAGACGGTGAAAAAGCCGAAGCCCGCCGCGCCTGCGGCGTCCCAGCCGTTGGAGGAGACGAAGAGCACCTCGTCGCGGGCGCAACCAAAGCGCTTGGTCACCATTTCATAGACTTGTGGGGCGGGCTTGTAGATGCCGACGCTTTCGACCGAAAGCACGTCGTCGAGCAGATCGCCGATGCCGGCCGAGGCGACCGCGCCGTTCAGCATGTCGGGCGCGCCGTTCGACAGGATCGCGGTGGCGAAGCCGTCCTGTTTCAGCGCCGCCAGCATCGCCGGCACTTCGGGGTAGGCGGCGAGCTGCCAGTAGAGCGCGAGCAGGCGTTCGCGCAACTCCGGGTCGGCGATGCCCTGCGCCTCGAGCGCCCAGTCGAGCCCGTCCTGCGTGACCGACCAGAAATCCTTGTGCTCGCCGGTGATCGCGCGCTGCCAGGTGTATTCGAGTTGCTTGCGCCGCCAGTCGGCGGCAAGGCGTTGCCAGCTTTCGGCGATGGCGGCGTTCTGCGGCTCGGCCGCGGCCTCGCGCGCCGCGGCGGCGACATCGAACAGCGTGCCATAGGCATCGAAGACACAAACCTTGATGGCCATGAAATCCTCCCTTGCGCGGCGGCACAGTGGCACGGGGCGCGGCGCGAGGAAAGGGGCTGGATTGACCTATCGCAAATGCGCCTCGCCCGGGCCATGATAGAGGAAGCAGAACGCGAGCGGCGAACAGGAGAGGAAGCCATGTGCCTTGGCATACCCGGACAGATCGTTGAAATCACCGACGCCGAGCGGATGGTGGCGCGGGCCGAGATCTCGGGCGTCTCGCGCGAGGTGAACCTCGCCTGCGTGGCCGAGGGCGGGCTCGAGGCCCTCGTCGGCAAATGGGTGCTGATCCATGTCGGTTTTGCCATGGCGGTGATCGACGAAGACGAGGCGGCAAAAACGCTGGCGGCGCTCGAACATCTCGGCGAGGCGCAGGAGACGCTCCGCGAGATCGCCGAGGGGGAGGGGGCCCGGCCATGAGATTCGTCGAGGAATTCCGCGATCCGGCACTGGCGAAGGGCCTGCTCGCCCGGATCGACGCCGCCGCCCGCGCCATCGGCGCGACGAAAGAAAGCCCGGTGCGGATCATGGAAATCTGCGGCGGCCATACCCACGCGATTTTCCGTTACGGGCTCGACAGGCTGGTGCACGAGGGGATCGAGTTCATCCACGGCCCCGGCTGCCCGGTCTGCGTGCTGCCGATGGCGCGGGTTGACGAGGCGGTGGAGATCGCCGAGCAGCCCGGGGTGATCTTCACCTCGTTCGGCGATGCGATGCGGGTGCCGGGCACGCGCAAGTCGCTTCTGCAGGCCAAGGCCGACGGCGCCGACATCCGCACCGTCTATTCGCCCCTCGACGCGCTCGATCTGGCCCGCGAGAACCCCGAGCGCGAGGTGGTCTTCTTCGGGCTGGGGTTCGAGACGACAACCCCCTCGACGGCGCTCACCATCCAGCAGGCGGCGCGCGAGGGCGTGGGCAATTTCAGCGTCTTCTGCAACCACATCACCGTGCCGCCGCCGATCAAGGCGCTGCTCGACGATCCGCACATGCTGCTCGACGGCTTCGTCGGGCCGGGGCATGTGAGCATGGTCATCGGCATCCATGCCTACGATTTCATCGCCCGCGACTACGGCAAGCCGATCGTCGTGTCCGGCTTCGAGCCCACCGACCTGCTGCAATCGGTGCTGATGGTGCTCGAGCAGATCCGCGACGGCCGCGCCGAGGTGGAAAACCAGTATGGCCGGGTGGTGCCCGAACATGGCAACCCGGTGAGCCTTGCCGCGATTGCCGACGTCTACGAAGAGCGCCCGAGCTTTGCCTGGCGCGGGCTTGGCGAGATCGACCGCTCCGGCCTGCGGGTGCGCGCGAAATACGCCGCCTTCGACGCCGAGGAAAAGTTCGGTATCGGCTACGGCGCCCGGCGCGCCCGCGACGTGGAAGAGCCCGACGGCACCGCCTGCGCGCAGGTGATGACCGGCCGCATCAAGCCCACCGGCTGCCCGCTCTTCGGCACGACCTGCAACCCCGAAACCCCGATGGGCGCGCTGATGGTCTCTTCGGAAGGGGCCTGCGCGGCCTATTACCAATACGGCGGACGGCGAGAACCGGAGGTGGTGGAGTGAACAGTACGAAAAATTTTGGCAGAACAATTCAGCTTTTCCTGGTCGATGGCAAACCAACAGGCTTGCGGAAAGCGACAATTCACGGCTGGACGGGGGTTGTCCTTGTTGCGAGCCAATCGACGTTTCCGGCGCTTACGGCCCGCGAGGAAATTGATCGAACCGGGGTTTATGT
>RFKM01000194.1 GCA_003694465.1 Alphaproteobacteria bacterium | reverse complement strand
GCCCAGAACGGGTGCTCCGGCGGCAGCGGCTCGGTGCGGAAGGTGTCGAGCGTGGCATGGGAGAGCTGCCCCGAGTCGAGCGCCGCCAGCAAGGCGTCATCGTCGATCAGGGCGCCGCGGCCGGGGTTGATGACCACCGCCCCGCGCGGCAGGCGGGCAATGCGCTCGGCGTTCATGAGGGTCTCGGTGGCCGGTGTCAGCGGCAGCAGCAGAACGAGGATCTCGGCCCGTTCCAGAACCCGGTCGAGCCCGCCCGGCCCGGCATGGGTCTCGACCCCGTCGATGGCGCGCGCCCGGCGGCTCCAACCCGTCACCCGGAAGCCCAGACCGGCAAGGGATTTCGCGCAGGCACCGCCCAGCTCGCCCAGCCCCAGAACGCCGACCCCCCGGTCCGAGGCAAGGGGCGGCACGTGGCGTTGCCAGCGGGCGTCGCGCCGGCAGATGTCCTGATCCATGCCGAGGTGATGGCGCAGCACATGCCCGGTGACATATTCGACCATGCCCTGGGTCAGCCCCGCGTCGACCATCCGCGCATAGGGGATCGTCAGCGTCGGGTTGGTGACGATGGTTTCGACCCCCGCCCAGAGGCCCAGCGCCGCCCGCGCCCGGCGGTAGGGCGTCAGGTCGGGGGTTCCGCCGCTCGGCGCATAGACGATGTAATCGACGCTTTCGGGCGGCAGGTCGGTGCCGATCCGCGCCTCGATCCCGTGTTCGGCCAATGCCCGGGCCAGCGGCGCGCGGTATTGCCCGAAGGCTTCCGGGCTGGTGATGAATTGCACATTCACGCTCATTTCGACCTCGGCCTGTGGACATGCGCGGACTGGACCAGTCCGAATCCGATCATCAGGATCAACATGGCCGATCCGCCGTAGCTCACCAGCGGCAGCGGCACCCCGACCACCGGCGCCAGACCCATCACCATCGACATGTTGACCGCGAAGAAGAAGAAGAAGGTCGCGGCGATGCCGAGCGTGAGCAGCGCGCCATAGCGGCTGGGGTTGCGCGAGGCCGAGATCACGCAGAGCACGATGATGCCGACATAGAGCAGCAGAAGCGAACCGGCGCCGATGAAACCGAATTCCTCGGCCAGCGTGGTGAAGATGAAGTCGGTCTGCTTCTCGGGCAGGAAGTTGAGCCGGCTCTGGGTGCCTTCCATGAAGCCGCGCCCCGTCCAGCCGCCCGAGCCGAGGGCGATCTTCGACTGGGTGATGTGATAGCCCGCCCCGAGCGGGTCGCTCGACGGGTCGAGGAAGGTGTCGATCCGGCGATACTGGTAGTCTTTCAGCAACTGCCAGGGCGTGCCGCGGCTGAGGAACACCGCCGCCACCGCCCCGGCCCCGGCCAACCCCACCACCACGAAATAGAGGATGTGCACCCCCGCGAGCCACATCATCACCGCCCCGCCGGCCATCAGAAGGATGGCGGTTCCGAGGTCGGGCTGGATGACGGTGAGCGCCGTCGGAAGCAGGATCAGCACCACCGGCACCGCCACCCAGAGCGGGCGCGAAACCTTGTCGATGTCGAGCCAGTCGTAATAGGCGGCCAGCATCATGATGAGCGTGATCTTGGCCAGTTCCGAGGGCTGCAGGCGGATCGGGCCGAGGTCGATCCAGCGCTGCGCGCCCATGCCCGTCGAGCCGAAAAGCTCGACCCCCACCAGCAGGGCCAGAGACAGGAAATAGGCCAGCGCCGAGACGTTTCGCCAGAACCAGATCGGCACGAGGCCGATGCCGATCATGGCGACGAAGCCGACGGCGAAGCGTTTCATCTGCGGCTCGGCCCAGCGCGAGAGATCGCCCCCCGCGACCGAATAGAGCATCACGAAGCCGTAGCTCGCAACGGCGGCAAGCAGCACCGCCAGCGCCCAGTTGAAATAGAGCAGCTTGACCGGGCCAGTCGGTGTCCAGGTCACCTTGTATTCCAGAAAGGTCATGCCTGCCCCCTTCCCTGCGATGGCGCCAGCGCCGGGCGCAGATCGAGCCCCTCGAAGCGATGGCGGATGGTTTCGCGCTGGCTCGGCGGATAGGCCGAAAGCGGCGGCACCCCGTCATAAAGCGCGGCCAGCAGCACGTCGCGCGCCACAGGTGCCGCCGTGTGCGACCCCCCGCCGCCGTGCTCGACGACGACGGCCACCGCCACTTCCGGGTTGTCGTGGGGCGCATAGGCGACGAAGAGCGCATGGTCGCGCCGCTCCCATGGGAGGTCTTCGTTCGAGGTCACGCCACGGGCGCGCTCGGCGGCGGTGATGTTGCGCACCTGGCTGGTGCCGGTCTTGCCGGCCATGCGGATGCCGTCGGCCACCACCCGGCTGGCTCCGGCGGTGCCATGCGGCGCGTTCACCACCTCGAACATGCCCTGCCGGACCACGGCGAGGTTGTCGGGGTCGAGCTCCAGCGGCCTGTCTGACCGGGCGGGCTGCTCGACACCGTCGATCGCCCGCACGAGGCGCGGTGTCACGACGTTCCCGGTGGCGATCCGGGCCGTCATCACCGCCAGCTGCAGGGGCGAGGCCAGCACATAGCCCTGCCCGATCGCGGCGTTCAGCGTGTCGCCGATCAGCCAGTCGGCGCCGCGCACCCGACGCTTCCACTCGCGGCTGGGCACGACCCCGCGGGCAACGTTCCCGAGCCCCACGTCATGGGCCTCGCCAAGGCCGAGGCGGCGGGCCATGTCGGCGATCTTCTCGATCCCCACCTTCTGGCTGACCTCGTAGTAATAGACATCGCAGCTTTCGCGCAGCGAGCGCACGAGGTCGACCTTGCCATGACCGCCGCGTTTCCAGCAATGGAAGCGCCGGTTCGACACCTCGACATAGCCGTTGCACGTCACGGTTTCGTCCGGCGCCACCAGCCCGGCCTCGAGCGCGGCGAGGGCGGTGACCATCTTCACCGTCGAGCCCGGCGGATAGAGCCCCTGCGAGGCCTTGTTCGGCAGCGGCCGGTAGGGGTCGTCGAGCAGGGCCTTGAAATCCTTCGAGCTGATCCCGCGCACGAACTTGTTGGGGTCGAAGCTCGGGCTGGAGGCCATGGCGAGGATGTCGCCGTTGCGCGGATCGAGCACCACCGCCGCCGCGCTTTCGCCGGCAAGGCGCGCCTCGCAGAAGTTCTGCAGGGCATGGTTAACGGTGAGCTGAAGCTCGGCGCCCGGCTCGCCCTCCTTGCGGTCAAGCTCGCGCATCACCCGGCCGACGGCGTTGACCTCGACGCGCAGCGTGCCGGCATGGCCGCGCAGTTGCGGCTCGTAATGAGCCTCGACGCCGGTCTTGCCGATCTGGAACCGGGGGATCTGCAACAGCGGGTCGGGGTCGTCGATGCGTTTGAGGTCATAATCCGAGACCGGGCCGACATAGCCGACGACATGGGCGAAGTCGCGCCCCAGCGGATAGAACCGGCTCAGGCCGACCTCGGGCGTGACCCCGGGCAGGACCGGCAGGTTGACGGCCACCGCCGCCACCTCTTCCCAGCTGACCCGGTCGGCGATGGTGACCGGCACGAAGGGGCTGCGGCGCTTCATCTCGGCCAGCGCATCGGCGCGGGCCTCGGGCGAAAGTTCGATCAGCTGCGCAAGGCGTTCGAGCACCGCCTCGGGGTCATCGGCATTCTCGCGCACCATGACGATGCGGTAATTCTGCTCGTTGCCGGCCAGCAGCACGCCCTTTCGGTCATGGATGAGGCCCCGGGCGGGCGGCAGAAGGCGGATGTTGATGCGGTTCTTGTCGGCCAGAAGGCGATAGGTCTCGGCCTGATCGACCTGCATGTAGTGCAGGCGCGCGCCCAGAACCCCGGCAAAGGCGAGTTGCGCCCCGCCCAGCAGCAGGCCCCGGCGGGTGACCAGCTTCTGGCTGCGTTCGCTATCGGCCGGCGCGCGTCTCATGTCAGGCGCGCCTCTGCGGCATGTTCGCCGGGGGCAAGGCGCCGCACCCGCAGCACCCAGACCGAAAAGGCCACCACCGCCGGCCAGGCAAGAACATTGGACACCACCGCAAGCGCCTCGAGGCCGAAGGGCGCGCGCGGCACGAAGAACAGCGCCGAAAGCGCCCGCGCCCCGAGCATCATCGCCAGCAGCACCACCCCGACCGTCACCCATTCGGCGAGGAAGGATTGCTCGCTCAGGGCCTTCGCGCGCCGGCGCAGCGTCTCGAGCCCGAGCACCGCCATCCCCGAGTAGAGCCCCGGCGGGCGCAGGAACAGAAGGTCGGCAACGAGCAGCACCGCGGCGAAGAGCAGAACCGGCACGAAATCGGGCCGGCGGATCACCCAGGCAAAGCCGAGCAGCACGATCAGGTCGGGCGGGGGCAGCGCGCCCGGCAGGGTTCCGAAGGGCAGAAGCCGCACGAAGATCACCAGCGCCGAGAGCAGCGCGAAGAGCAGCGCGAACCAGATCCGGTGCAGGGTGACGGGGTCGATCACTGCCCCGACTCCGTTCCGGGCCGCGGCGCGGGCTGCACCTGCGCGCCGGCCGGCTCTGTCGTGCCTTCGCCCGCCCCGCCGTCGCCCGGCAACGGCAGGCGGGCCGGGTGCAGCACCAGCAGGCCGCCAGCCCCCTCGACCTCTTCGCCCTCGTGGC
>RFKM01000193.1 GCA_003694465.1 Alphaproteobacteria bacterium | reverse complement strand
TTCTCGCACTGGTCGCCGCGGGCCTTGTCATAGCCGCAGTTGGGGCAGGTGCCCTCGATGTAGCGGTCGGGCAGGAAGCGCCCGTCGGCCTTGGAATAGACCTGCTTTTCGAGCACTTCGACGATCAGCCCGGCCTCGGCGAGGCGCCCGGCCATGTGCTGGGTCATCTTGTGGTTGCGCGCCGAGGAGGAGCGGCCGAAATGGTCGAACGAGAGGCGGAAGCCGGCGGCGAGCTCGGCCTGCACCTCGTGCATTTCGGCGCAATATTCGGCCACCGGCTTGCCGGCCTTGGCGGCGGCGAGCTCGGCGGGGGTGCCGTGCTCGTCGGTGGCGCAGATGAACATGACCTCGTGCCCGCGCGCGCGCATGTAGCGGGCGTAGAGATCGGCCGGCAACTGGCTGCCGACGAGGTTGCCGAGGTGCTTGATGCCGTTGATGTAGGGCAGGGCGGAGGTGATGAGAATGCGTGCCATGGTCTGTCTCGCGTCTGGGGTTGAGTGCGTTTAGCCCAAGGCGGCGGACAAGGCCAGAGCGGACAGGCCAAGGGGGCGCCGGACGGCCGGGCGGTGGCGCAGGAGAGCGATGCCGAGGTGCGGGTCGTCGATCCGCATGACGGCTCGGAATTCTCGATTTTCGCGCTGAACATGGCGCCGTGACGCTCGCTTTTGTTCGAGTGCGACCGGCGGCGCAATTGCGCCGATGCCCTTTTCGCGCTAGGCTTGGGGTGTCGGAACAGCGCGCCGTTGCCATTTCGCGGGATCGCTTGTCCTTGACCCTTCCCTCTGGATGTCGCCGGTTGCGTCTGGACCGGCAGCTGTCACCACAGGGAGGACCGGAAATGGGAACGACCACCATTGCAACGAACACCACCAGCGGGCTGCGCCCCACGGCCGGCGACAGCGTCTATGTGCCCTTCGGGGTGCTCGTGGCGGATACCGGGGGCGAGGGCATTCACGTGCAGGGCGCCACGCCAACGACCCATCTGCTGATCGACGGCACGGTTGTCGGGCTCGCGTCCTTCGGGATCAGCATCGTCGAAAGTGCCACCACGCATCAGGGCAATTTCATCCTCGACATCGGGGAGAGCGGCATCGTGCGCAGCGGCGCATCCCATCCGCTGCTGAACAGCGGCGTGATCATGTCCGGTTCCAACAATCTGCTGGTCAACCGCGGCGAGATCTCCGGGGTGGATGGCGTCCTTGCGACCGGTACCGCCAGTTCGGGTGTCGGTCAGTCGATCGAGAACCATGGAACGATCAACGGCTGGGGCGACGCCGGAATTGTCGTCAAGGTGTCGGGCTCGAACATCGTGAACACGGGAACGATTGCCGGCGCGAAGGGAGTGCTCTTCAGCTACAGTACCAGCTTTGACAACAGCGGCACCGTGATCGGCCGCGACGGGCCTGCGGTTGACGGCAGATCGGTGACGGGCGAGGCGATCTTCTTCCGAAATTCCGGCCTCGTGACCACCGGCGAGTCGGTCTTGCAGATCGCCGTCGGGCTCGGGTACAGCGACGATACGCTGATCAATCGCGGCGTGATCGAGGGCGACGTGATGCTCGGGGACGGGCTCGATATCTACAAGGGCCGGGGCGGGACGGTCGCGGGCACAGTCAAGGGCGGGTTGGGCGGCGATATCCTCACCGGAGGCGCCGGGGACGACACGCTCGACGGCGAGGAGGCGGACGACGTTCTGAATGGGCTCGGCGGCGATGACACGCTAATCGGCGGGGTCGGCAACGACGATCTGCGCGGCGGGTTCGGCGACGATATGATCATGGGCGGAGCGGACGACGATGTTCTGAATGGGGGCGGCGACGATGACACGCTCATCGGCGAGGGCGGCAACGACGATCTGCGCGGCGGGCGTGGCGACGATGTGATCATCGGCGGCGCGGACAACGACGACATGTGGGGCGGGCGCGACGCCGACACCTTCCAGTTTGCCGGCTTCGGCGGGGGCGGGCCGGGTGGCGTGCCGACCGACCACATCCACGATTTCGAGAAGGGGGCCGACGTGATCGACCTTCAGCCGCTCCCCGGGCGCGTCGCCTTCGGCACCAAGGCCTTCAAGGGCGGCGGGGTCGCCTCGATCGTGGTGTCGGTCAAGAAGGGCGACACGATCGTCAAGGTCGACGAGGACGGCGACAAGCACATGGACGGCAAGATCATCGTCGATGACGTGACCGGCCTCACGGCCCACGATTTCATCCTCTGAGGGCGCGCTCAGGCACGCTCGGGCGCCGAGGGCGGCAAGGGCATGAGGGCAAGGCCCGTGCCCTCGGGCACCACCTTCCAGCTTGCCGGGGGCTCGGTGCGGGCGCGCTCGCGGGTGAGGGTCCAGCCGCGCGCGTCGGGGCGGTGCGCCGGCTCCATGTGCCAGCGGCTTTCGGCCCCCGCCGCGCCCCCCTCGGGGGTGAGCACGAGGCCGAGCGGTGGCGCCCCCCGTTCGGCCCCCGCCTCGGCGGCCAGTTGGAGCCGCCGCATCGGCGTGAGGCCGGGGGGGCTGGGCAGTTCGCCCACCACCAGCGGCACCGCCCCGGCGCGCAGCGCCTCCTCGAGCGTCCACAGCAGGTCGGTCGGGTGGTCGGCGTGGATGAAGACGAAGCGCCCCGGATCGACGCCGAGCCCGGCGAGCCCCGGCCCGTGCAACCGGCCGGCCTGCCAGCGCGGCGCCACCCAGAACACCGGCCCTTCGTCGGCCCGCGCCGCCATCAGGGCGAAAAGGTGACGCGCCGGGCCATGGGCCTCGTGTACCCGGGCGCGGGCGAGGCTCAGCCCGCCCGGCAGGGTCAGGGCGGGGCGTGGGCGATGCGGGGCGCGGGTGAGCAGGGTGTGCGGCATGGCGGCAGGATAAATGTTCGCTTTCTGTTCTACAACCCGTGTACCTCTCCCCCGGCGCCGCCGATGGGTCACGCCCGAAACGCGCACGCCGCGAGCCGCCCGGGCGCAGAATGATCACGGGAATCCCTCGGAGATCGGGGCGCACACCCATCCGCCCCAATCGCTCGGAAGAGGGCGGCCGCAGTTTCGCTCAAGACCACGCGAATCTAGATTCGTGGATTCCGTAACCGAATGTTTACCTTGCGCCGTTCGACCCACCGGCAAGCCAAGCGGTCCCTTTCCCTCGGTCTTTCCGCTCCCCGGCCAGACAAGACTCCCACCCCGCGGCCATCCGCGCAAGCACCCGACCCGCCCGCGCTTGCGCTCCTCTGTCGGGCTGGCTAGGGTCGGCCTTCGATGCAGGCGGATGGGAGCCACGGGAATGAAGATGAACAAACTCGCCGGCGGCGCGCTCGAGGTGAGCGAGCTGTGCCTCGGCACGATGACATGGGGCACGCAGACCCCCGAGGCCGAGGCCCATGCGCAGATCGACATGGCCCTCGATCACGGTATCAACTTTCTCGACACCGCCGAGATGTATCCCGTCAACCCGGTCCGCCCCGAGACCGTCGGCACGACCGAAACCATCATCGGCAACTGGCTGGCGAAGAGCGGCCGGCGCGGCGAGGTGGTGATCGCCACCAAGGCCTCGGGCGACACGAAGATGGTGCGCGGCGGCGAAGGTTACAACGGAGACAATCTCGCCCGGCTGATCGACGGCTCGCTGCGCCGCCTGCAGACCGACGTGATCGACCTTTACCAGCTGCACTGGCCAATGCGCGGTTCCTATCATTTCCGCCAGAACTGGAGCTATGACCCTTCGCGGCAGAACCGGTCCGAAACGGTGGAGCACATGCGCGGCGTGCTCGCGGCGATGCAGGCAGCGCGCGCCGCCGGCAAGGTCCGCCACTTCGGCCTGTCGAACGAAAGCGCCTGGGGCACGATGATGTGGCTGACCTTGGCCCGCGAGATGGGCGCGCCGGAGATGATCTCGATCCAGAACGAATATTCCCTGCTCTGCCGCCTGTTCGACACCGACCTCGCCGAGGTGTCTCACAACGAAGACGTGAAGCTGCTGGCCTTCTCGCCGCTGGCCACGGGCATTCTCACCGGCAAGTATCACGGCGGCGAGACGGTGCCCGAGGGCTCGCGCATGGCGCTGAACAAGGGCCTGGGCGGGCGGGTCACGGAGCGGGCCTGGGCGGCGACGGCGGCCTATCTCGACATCGCCCGCCGCCACGGGCTCGACCCGGTGCACATGGCGCTGCGCTGGGCGGCGGACCGGCCGTTCATGGGGTCTGTGATCTTCGGGGCGACGACGCTTGCCCAGCTCGAACAGGCACTGGGCGCGGCGGCGGTGACTCTATCGGACGAGGTCCGGGCCGAGATCGACGCCGCCCACCGCGCCCATCCGATGCCCTACTGAGCCGCGCCGGGGCGGGGCGCGCGAGCCAGACGGGAGATCGCGCCATGTTCGAGCTCTGGATCCTCGCCACCCTGGCTGCGGCGCTCGTCCAGACCCTGCGCTTTTCGCTGCAGAAGGCGCTGCAGCGCGAAGGGCTTTCGACCGGCGCCGTCACCTTCTCGCGTTTCGTCTTCGCCGCGCCGCTGGCCCTTGTCCTGGCGGCGCTGCTGCTGCGCGTCTGGGGGGCGCCGGCCCCGCAGATGCCGCCGCGCTTCTGGGCGATGGCGGCGCTCGGCGGGCTCGGGCAGATCGTCGCGACGCTGGCGACCGTCGCCCTCTTCGCGATGCGCAACTTCGCCGTCGGCATCGCCTTCACCAAGTCCGAGACGGTGCAGGTGGCGCTGTTCTCGGCACTGGTTCTGGGCGAGGCGGTGAGCCCCGGCGGGCTGGTGGCGATCCTGACCGGGCTCGGGGGTGTTCTGGCCCTGTCGCTTCCGCGCGCGGGCGGATGGGCGCTCTCGGGGCGGGCCACGGCGCTCGGGCTGGCGGCGGGGGCGCTTTTCGGCCTCTCCTCGGTGGCCTACCGGGCCGCCAGCCTCAGCCTTGGCGACGGCGCCCCGCTGCTGCGCGCGGGGCTGACGCTGGCGGCGGTGACCAGCCTGCAGACCAT
>RFKM01000192.1 GCA_003694465.1 Alphaproteobacteria bacterium | reverse complement strand
GGGCAGGTTGCGGTTGCGCTGGGCGAAGTCGATGCCATAGCCGACGACGAATTCGTCGGGAATCTCGAAGCCCGTCCAGTCGGCCTTCACGTCCACCTCGCGCCGCGAGGGCTTGTCGAGCAGGGCGATCGACTTCAGCCGCCGCGGCCCCTTGGCCTTGAGCAGGCCGATGACATGCTTGAGCGTGTATCCGGTATCGACAATGTCTTCGACGACCAGCACGTCGCGGCCGTGGATCTCGCCGCGCAGATCCTTGAGGATGCGCACCTCGCGGCTCGACTCGGTGGAATCGCCATAGGAGCTTGCCTCGATGAAATCGACCTCGACCGGCAGGTCGAGCTCGCGCACCACGTCGGCGATGAAGACGAAGGAGCCGCGCAGCAGCCCGACGACGACCAGCTTGTCGGTGTCGCGGAATTCCTCGCTGATCTCGCGTGCCAGCGCCTCGACGCGCGCGGCGATGGTCTTTGCCGAGATCATCTCTTCTATGACATATGGCCGCGTCATTTCCGCTCCTCTTGCATCCGCCCGGCTACCTGTGGGATTAGCGCGCAGGCGGGCCGAGGGAAAGGGGACATGCCGACACATACGGAAAACCGGGTCATGCCCTATACGGCGCGGCAGATCTACGATCTGGTGGCCGACGTGCTGCGCTACCCCGAGTTCATCCCGTGGATATCGGCGGCGCGGATCCGCTCGGTGACCCCGCATCCGGACGGCACGCAGGTGATGCAGGCCGATCTGGTGGTCAGCTTCAAGGCCTTCCGCGAGAAGTTCGGCAGCATCGTCGTCCTGAACGAGCAGGCACGGCGGATCGACATCGACTATCTCGACGGCCCGTTCCGGCATCTGCGCTCGCGCTGGGAAATGCGCGATGTCGAAGGCGGGTGCGAGGTGCGGTTCTTCGTCGATTTCGAGTTCCGCAACATGATCCTGCAAAAGCTGATCGGGGTGGTGTTCAACGAGGCGATGCAGCGGATCGTGCGCGCCTTCGAGCGCCGGGCCGAAGAGCTTTACGGAACAAGGGCGGAAGGCGTCTGAGGAAGGCGGCGGGAACGGTGCGAAACCAGAGCCCTGCCGGAGTCATGTGGCTGGAAGCGGGCTTGGTGCCGGGGCGCGCGGCGAGCGGTTGACCCCGATCAAGGACTGCGCGTCGCTGCGGAGCGATGTTTTGTTGGAGGCCTTTTCGTGGGGCCGTCCGATGAAGCAAACGCGGAGGCAGCGCCATGAAACTTCTCGATCTGCTCGCGAAACTCGGCATCCTGCGATACGGCACGAAGGCGGGAACCTACCGCACCGGCAAGGACCGGCCCACCGAGTTCATGATGGACGATGTCTATAACGCCGAACGCGACCTGACCACGAAGGATGACGTGAAGAAGGCCGCAGAGAGCCTGAAGCGGAAGGGTCGGTAGGGGCAGGGGGCGTGGCGCAAGCGCCCGAACCCGGCGGGCGCGGGCGCTTGCGAAAGGCGCCGCCGTGTCGCCCTCGTTACCTCGTGAACTTCTTGTATTTCAGGCGCTTCGGCTCCAGCGCGTCGGGTCCGAGGCGGCGCTTCTTGTCTTCCTCGTAATCGGCGAAGTTGCCCTCGAACCATTCCACATGGGCCTCGCCCTCGAAGGCGAGGATATGGGTGCAGATGCGGTCGAGGAAGAAGCGGTCGTGCGAGATCACCACCGCGCAGCCGGCGAAATCGACCAGCGCGTCTTCGAGTGCGCGCAGGGTTTCGACGTCGAGGTCGTTGGTCGGCTCGTCGAGCAGCAGCACGTTGCCGCCCGACTTCAGCAGCTTGGCCAGGTGCACGCGGTTGCGCTCGCCGCCCGAGAGCAGGCCGACCTTCTTCTGCTGATCGCCGCCCTTGAAGTTGAAGGCGCCGCAATAGGCGCGCGAGTTCATCTGCGCGTCGCCAAGGTCAATGATCTCGGCGCCGCCCGAAATCTCTTCCCAGACGGTCTTGTCGGGGTCGAGCGCGTCGCGCGACTGGTCGACATAGGCCAGCTTCACCGTGTCGCCGTATTCGATCGTGCCGGCATCGGGCGCTTCCTGCCCGGTGAGCATGCGGAACAGCGTCGTCTTGCCGGCGCCGTTGGGGCCGATCACGCCGACGATCCCCCCCGGCGGCAGCGAGAAGGAAAGGTTCTCGATCAGCTGCTTGTCGCCGAGGTGCTTGGAGAGCCCCTCGACCTCGATCACCTTCGAGCCCAGCCGCGGCCCGCGCGGAATGACAATCTGGGCGCGGGTGATCTTCTCGCGCTCGCTCTGTTCGGCCAGTTCGTTGAACCGGTCGATCCGGGCCTTCTGCTTCGACTGGCGGGCCTTGGCGCCCTGACGCATCCATTCGAGCTCGCGCTCGAGCGTCTTCTGGCGCGACTTGTCCTCGCGCGCCTCCTGGGCCAGGCGTTTTGCCTTCTGCTCGAGCCACGAGGAATAATTGCCCTCGTAGGGGATGCCGCGCCCGCGGTCGAGCTCGAGAATCCAGCCGGTGATGTCGTCGAGGAAGTAGCGGTCGTGGGTGACGATCAGGCAGGTGCCCTTGTAGTCGATCACGTGCTGCTGCAGCCATGCGATGGTCT
>RFKM01000026.1 GCA_003694465.1 Alphaproteobacteria bacterium | reverse complement strand
TCGATGACGCGTTCGAGCTCGGCCGCCGGGAAGGTGGCGATATGCAGGACCGGGCCAAAGACCTCGCGCGTGAGATCGGAAATGCCGCGCACCTCGATCAGCGCCGGGGCAACGAAAGAACCCGTGTCGGGGGCTTTCAGGCGGTGCAGAAGCCGCCCCTCGCCTCGTGCCGCGGCGACATGACCCTCGATGTCGGCCTTCGCCGCTTCGGTGATCACCGGGCCGACGTCGGTGGACAGATGCCACGGGTCGCCAATCTCGAGTTCGTTCATCGCCCCGATCAGCATCTCTCGGAAGTCGGGGGCGATATCCTCCTGCACGTAGAGGCAGCGCAGGGCCGAGCAGCGCTGCCCCGCCGAGCGGAAGGCCGAGGTGATGACATCGCGCACCGCCTGTTCGGGCAGGGCGGTGGAATCGACGATCATCGCGTTCAGCCCGCCGGTCTCGGCGATCAGAGGCGTGCCGGGCAGGCAGCCCTCGGCCATGGCGCGCTGAATGTGGCGGGCGGTGGCGGTCGAGCCGGTGAAGGCGACACCTTTCACCCGCGGATCGGACGTCAGCGCCGCGCCGATCTCGCGGCCGTGGCCGGGCAGGAGTTGCAACACATCGGCCGGAACGCCGGCGGCATGCAGCTTGCCGATGCCCCATGCGGCGATGGCCGGCGTCGTCTCGGCGGGCTTGGCGAGCACACCGTTGCCGGCAGCCAGTGCCGCCGCGATCTGCCCGGTGAAGATGGCAAGCGGGAAGTTCCACGGCGAGATGCAGGCAAACACCCCGCGCGCCGGCGCTGAAAGCCCGCCCGCCCCGGCGGCATAATAGCGCAGGAAATCGACCGCCTCGCGCAGTTCGGCCACGGCATCGGGCAGGGTCTTGCCCGCCTCGGCCGCGAGAAGCGAGAACAGCGTGCCGAAATCTTCCTCGTAAAGATCGGCGGCGCGGTTCAGAACCGCCGCCCGTTCATCGGCCGAGGCCTCCCACGGGCGGGCGGCGGCAAGGGCGGTTTCGACGTCGGCGGCGCTGGCGAGGGTAACGGTGCCGATCTGCGCGCCGCTCGCCGGGTTGGTGATCGGCTCGGTGCGCCCGCCGCGGGCAATGCCGGCAATGATCGGGGCGACCGAAAGGCCCTCGGGCCGGGCGCGGGCGGCGTCGATCCGGTCAAGCTCGGTGCTGTCGCTGAGGTCGAAACCGCGGGAATTGCGCCGTTCCGGGGCAAAGAGATCGGGCCCCTTCACGAGCTTCGGCTCATGCGGGCCGGGCGGGGCGGAAAGCGCCTCGAAGGGGCAGGCGGCAACGCGCTCGGGGGGCACGGTTTCGTCGACGATCTGGTTGACGAACGAGGAGTTGGCGCCGTTCTCGAGCAGGCGGCGCACCAGATAGGCCAAAAGGTCGCGGTGCGCGCCGACCGGGGCATAGATCCGGCACCGCGTGCCCTCCTGCTCGTGCACGATCTCGTGCAGCGCCTTACCCATGCCGTGGAGACGCTGGAACTCGAAGGCCTCGCGGGGCAGATCCCGCGCCATCTCGAGAACCGCCGCAACGGTATGGGCGTTGTGGGTGGCGAATTGCGGGTAGATCTCTTCGGTCAGGCCAAGCAGCTTGCGCGCCAGGGCGATGTAGCTCACGTCGCTCGCCGCCTTGCGGGTGAAAACCGGAAAATCCGCGAGCCCCTCGACCTGCGCATGCTTGATCTCGCTGTCCCAGTAGGCGCCCTTCACCAGCCTGACCATTACCCGGCGGCGATGTTTCAGCGCCATCTCGTGCACGCCGTCGATCACCTCGCCCGCGCGCCGCCCGTAGGCCTGCACCACGACGCCGAACCCTTCCCAGCCGGAAAGCTCCGGGTCGGCCATCACCGCCTCGATGACGGCGAGCGACAGGCCAAGGCGGTCGGCCTCTTCGGCATCGACATTGAGGCCCATGCGGGCCTTCGCCGCCCGGCGCGCCAGATCGCGCAGGACCGGAACAAGTTCGTCCATCACGCGCGCGGTCTTGGCCACTTCGTAGCGCGGATGCAGGGCCGAGAGCTTGACCGAGATTCCCGGGTTGGCGGCAATCTCGGCATGGGTGCAGGCGGCCGAAATGGCGTCGATGGCGCGCGCATAGGCGGCGGCATAGCGGGCGGCGTCCTGCGCCGTCATCGCCGCTTCGCCGAGCATGTCGTAGGAATAGGTAAAGCCCCGCGCCTCGTTCGCGCGCGCGCGCTGCATTGCCGCCTCGATGTCTTGTCCGAGAACGAACTGGCGCCCCATCTCCCGCATCGCCGCCGAGACCGCCGCGCGGATGACCGGCTCGCCGAGACGCCGGACCATCGCGCGCAGTTGCCCGGCAATGCCGGCCGCGCTTTCGTCGAGCACCTTGCCGGTGAGCAGAAGCCCCCATGTCGAGGCATTGACCAGCGGCGAGGAAGAGTGGCCGAGATGGCGCGACCAGTCGGAGGGGGCGATCTTGTCTTCGATCAGCGCGTCGATCGTGGGTGCGTCGGGCACCCGCAACAGCGCCTCGGCGAGGCACATGAGCGCCACCCCTTCCTCGGTCGAAAGGCCGTATTCGGCAAGAAACACGTCCATGAGCCCCGGACGCGAAGCTTGGCGTATCCGTTTCACGAGGTCGGTGGCGCGGGCCACGATGCGCTGGCGCGCCGGGGCGTCGAGTTCGGCGAGCGCCACAAGGTCTTCGATCAGGGCGCCTTCGTCGCGGCGCTTGTTCGTGTCCCATCTGCGATCGGGTGCAATCATCGGTCCCTCCCTCAGGTCTGCGACCATGATACCGCAGCGCCGATAGCCTGTTGGACCAGACAAATGGAGATGATAGGAAACTGAACCAAAATCGATTTCACAAAAAGGAAATCAGGATGCCCGACGTCACCCCTCTCGACCGTATCGACCGGCGGATCCTCGCAATTCTCACCCGCGATGGCCGCATCTCGATGACCGATCTTGCCCGCGCCGTCGGCCTTTCCAAGACGCCGGTGATTGCCCGGGTGCGCCGGCTCGAGGCCGAAGGGGTGATATTGGGCTACCGCGCCGAGCTGTCGGCCCGCCGCCTCGGGCTCGACCATATCGCCTTTCTCGAAGTGCGGCTGTCGGACACGCGAGAGCAGGCGCTGCAGGCCTTCAACGCGGCGGTGCGGGCGATTCCCGAAGTTGAGGAGTGCCACATGATCGCCGGCGGGTTCGACTATCTCGTGAAGATCCGCACCCGCGACATTGGCGAATATCGCCGCGTTCTGGCTGACAGTATCTCGGCGCTGCCCCACGTCGCCGCCACCTCGACCTATGTGTCGATGGAAAGCGTGCGCGACCGCGGCGTGCAGCACTTCTGAGGCGCCGGCGCCGGATGCGCGGGCGGCAGCGTCATGCGGCGGCCGGATCCTGCGTGAGCAAGGATCGAGGCCGGCGGATATGCCCAGCGAAGGGGTTGCGCCGCGTGATCGCTCCAAAGGCGCAACCCCTCGTGCCCGGTCAGGGCTTGATGTAGGCGTAACCCTCTTCCTGCAGTTCCATCAGACGGACGACGCCCGCCGGCACCACGCGTGCCTCGGAAATGAGCGGCGGCTCCGAGCCGAGTTTTGCCGTCATCTTCTTGAGCGTGTTGCCACAGGCCGAGAAGGTCAGATGCCCTTCCATTTCCAGCGCCATCCGCTCGATCCGGTCGGCGACCGGGCTCTTGCCGTCGATGAACATGTTGAGCCCCGGCCCGTAGGCGACCATCTCGATCACCACCTCATCGCCTTGGGCCTCATAATAGGCGGCGACGTTCTCGGCGTTGTTGAGAGCGAGGGTCATCACCTTCGGATCGTTCTGATCGACATGAAAGGCGACGTGATGGGTCTCGCCCGCGGCGAACGCGGCGGCGGACGTGGCAAGGCTCAGCAGCCCCGCGAGTGCAAGCTTTTTCATGTGGTGTTCCTCCGGTTGCAGTCAGTCTGAAAGGTGCCATGGCCCGTGCGACACGCGGTGGCGCCCGAGCCGACATTCCCCGAATCGGACGTGATGGTTACCTTCGTGGGCCCGGTGGCCGGCCATTCACGCACCGACAACTTCAACCGACTTGTTCGGGTCGATCGACACGGTGCCCTTGCGCTTGATCCAGCCCTCGACCAGATCGAAGATCGCCGGGCCTTCCGTTCCTTCCTGGACGCTGGCCCAGCCGGCGACAACATAGGTCTTGTCGGGGTCGACGGGCTCGCCGGTTTTCAGCATCGTCATGTTGGAAAGCCGCTCGCCCTGCGGCCTCGTCACGTCGATGCGGTAGCCCATGCCGCCAACCCGCACCATGTCGCCGCCCTGCTGGTAATAGGGATCGGGGTTGAACAGGTTGTCGGCCACGTCTTCGAGGATCACCTTGAGCTGCTGGCCGGTCATCTCGGTGCGGTAAGCGTTGGGGTAGCTCATGGCGGTGGCGTTGTAGAGGTCTTCGCGGGTAATGGCGCTGTCGGCCACGAGGCTCGGACCCCAGCGGAACCCCGGCGAGAGGGCAATGTCGGCCTCGCGTTCCTCGATGAGCGCGTTGCAGATCAGATCGTCCCATGTGCCGTTGAAATTGCCGCGCCGGTAGAGCGTGCTGGTGGTGTGGCCCAGCACCTCTTCGAGCTCGGCCTTGAACGGTGCGCGGGTGGCGTCGACATGCGCCGCCATCTCCGCATCCGGCGTGATCACGTCGGAAAAGATCGGGATCAGCTTGTGCCGGAACCCCATCAGCTGGCCGTCGCGCACATCAAGGTCGACGCGGGAGACGAACTTGCCGTTGGAGCCGGAAGCGATGAGAATCGTCTTGCCCACCAGCACCGGCTCGGGCAGCGCGTCATGGGTGTGGCCGGTAAGGATGATGTCGATCCCCGGCACCCGCTGGGCCATCTTGCGGTCGACGTCAAAGCCGTTGTGGCTGAGCAGCACCACCAGCTCGGCGCCCTTGGCGCGCACCTCGTCCACCACCTCGGCCATACGCTCTTCGCGCACGCCAAAGCTGAGGCCGGGGAACATCCAGCCGGGATTGGCGATCGGCATGTAGGGGAATGCCTGACCGATCACGGCGATCTTCACGCCGCCGCGCTCGAACATCTTGTAGGGCTCATAGGCCGGCTCGTCCCACTCGGCATCGAAGATGTTGGCGCCGAGGAAGGGGAAGGGCAGGCTGTCGACGATCTCGGTCACCCGGTCGATGCCGAGGGTGAATTCCCAATGCGAGGTCATCGCGTCGGGCCCGAGCATGTTCATCGCGTCGACCATGTCCTGCGCCTGGGTCTTGAGCACCGTGTAGGAGCCATGCCAGGTATCGCCGCCATCGAGCAGCAGCGCATCGGGCCGCGCGGCGCGGATCGACTTGACCACCGTCGCGATCCGGTCGAGCCCGCCCATTTTGCCATAAGTCTTGGCCAGCGCGGTAAAATCTTCATACGTCAGAGCATAGGCCTCGGGGCTGCCCGGCTTGATGTCATACATCTTGAGGAAGTCGGCACCGGTCACGTGCGGCGGCTTGCCCCGGTTTTCGCCGACACCGATGTTGACCTCCGGCTCGCGGAAATAGATCGGCACGAGCTGGCCGTGAATGTCGGTGACATGGATCAGCGTGACATTCCCGAAGGTGTCGAAATCGAGCAGATGGCTTTCGGTGAGCCCTTGGCGCGCCGCGATCTGGGCCCATGCCCCAACGCCGCTCGCCCCGTAAGCCGCCGATGCGGCGACGGCCGCCTGCAGGAAGTCTCTGCGCGAGATCATCTGACCCCTCCGAAAATCTGTGCCGACTTGAGATTGAAATGCAGCGCGGCGACGCCAGAAACCCCGGCGCCGCCGCCTGCGTCATTTCAGGTCACGGGCGCACCGCGACGCCTTCGACCGAAAGCCCGTTGCCGCGCGAGGCGACGTAGAGCTCCAGCTCACGCAACTCCTGGCTGCCGATGGGGAAGGTCTCGGCGCGCGTGTCGCGGATGCAGCCTTTCAGGCGATTGTGGATCGACACGAGCCCGCCCTTCTTCAGCCGGTAGGTCGGGAAACCGACGATCTGGCCCTGGCTGAGGTGGTCGCCACGGATGTAGTTGTTGTTGTTTTTCTCGTGGCACGAGGCGCAGGAGAGCTGCAGAAGGCCGTAGCGGGTGTAATACATGTCACGCCCCCGCTCCCAGAACGGCGCCGCGGGACCGTCGACAGCCACGTTCATCGGCATGCCGCGCGACTGCATCGAGATCGCCGCGGTCATGTTCTTCATCGGGCCCTTGTCCCACTTGTAGGGCTCGGCGCCCATGCGGTTCACACGGCAATTGTTGATGTAGTCCTCGAGCGACCACAGTTCGCCGTTTTCATTGACCGCCGGCATCCGGGCGCGCACGCCTTTCATGCCTTCCGAAATATCGCCGTGGCACGAGGCGCAGGATTTGCCCTCGGTCCCCTCGACGGTATTCCAGGCGTCGATCCCCTCCTCGACGAAGGTAATCGCCGGGTTTTCGAAGTCGTCCGCTTCCATGGCCCGGGTGCTCTCGATCCGGTAGAGCCAGCCCGAATAGATGTTGTCGAGATGGCCTTCGAGATAGTCGGGCGCCTTGGCGCGAACGGTGATCGGCGTATCGCCGTTGATCACCAGTTCGACCCCCGGGTTCGGGTCGACGTTCGATTCGGCGCGGGCAGCGCCGGCGATGGCAAGCAAGGCTGCCACCGCGAGCCCCGCCGCCGTTCTTGCGCGAAAGTTCATCGCGTCTCCTCCCTGACGTGTTCTTTTTGGTTGTGGACCATGCCAATCACGCCAGCGCGATCGATTTCTTGGCGGTGTAGACCGAGCCGTCGTCGTCATACCAGTTGAAGGTAAACTCGCCGGCGGCGTCGATCTTGGCATCGAACTCGATGTAGGGGTTGGTCGAGATCGCGCCGTGAAGGGTCATGTCAACGACGTTGGTGCCGTTGAAATCGCAGGTGAAGCGATTGATGATCTTCTGCGGGATCACGTTTCCCTGCTTGTCCTTGCGCTGGCCCGACTCCATCGGGTGGTTGATCAGGGTCTTGATGGTGAAGGGCTCGCCGGCGGCGGCCGACTTCGGAACCTTCACGCGGGGTTTGGGTGCTGCCATTTGTCCTTACTCCTGAAAGTCGTTGCCTGAGGTCAACCGCCGCAACCGCCGACGGTCACCTTCACGGTGCGCTTGGCCATGACGAAGCTGCCGTCGGCCATGCGGGCGATCGCGGTGACGTCCTGCGTCTTGGCGAGGCGGGCGCGAGTCGAGAATCGCTGCGCGCCGGCGGCGGGGCCGAACTTGACGGAAAAGATCTCGGCCGAGGGGTTGGCCGGCGCGAGAACGAGAATCTCTTCGGCCCCCGGGGCGTTCACCTCGATCGGAACCACGTTGCCGTTCTCGGCGATTTCCGGCGCCTTGATGTCGATCCCGCCCTCGCCCGGGGTTGCGCCGCCGGTGAAGGCGGCGATGGCCTCGTCGGCCGTCGCGCCGAACGCGGCCGGAGCAAACGCGAGCGCGGCGATCCCTCCGGCACCGATGGCAAGCGCGTCTCTTCTGGTAATGTTCATCTGCGGTCTTTCCTCCACTTGGGTCAGACGGCTCATTCCGAGCCGGACTCCTTGAATGTCTTGAGCAACGCCACGACGTCTTCGACTTCCTGGGCCGACAGCAGCGGCTTGATTTCCTTCGCGGGCTTGCCGGTGAAGCCGTCGCCGGGGCGGATCAGGTTGTCGACGTTGTAGAACGACGGCATGACCGTGTCGTGGAACGTGTGCTTGGCATTCACGACGATGCCGCGCAGCTCCGCCTCGTCATGGCGGTTCGCGACGTCCGAAAGATTCGGGCCGATATTGCCGTGCAAGGGCATGTGCTCCCAGCCCTTGGCCGTATGGCAGGCCATGCAGTTGCCCTTTTTCTTGGTGGTCGCGATTTTCAGGCCGTTTTCAGGATCGCCGGGCACGCCCGTCAACGATTCCTCCACAGCGCCATGTTCGGTGAAAACCACGTCCTGGGGCGCCGTCTCGGCACCAAGCATGGACGGAATGAATACCACCCCTGCCGTGCAAAGCACGAACAGTTTTCTCATGGGAGCCCTCCCTAACGCTCTTTGTTGGCTGCGACTTCGTGCCGCATATGGTGCGACAAAATGCGATATTCGCATCTGTCACCCCTGCACCTTAAGCGCCGGTCCGGCAATCAAACAAACAAATTCATCGCCGCGGCGCAACATTCTTGCGCCGCAATGCGGCGAGATGTGCTATTCGGGGTTATCCATGACGAAATGATCGGCGAAATAGCGCTGGAAATTCGGCTCGGTCTCGTAGGCCTTGTCGGCGATCCACTGGAACATGGCCAGCGTCGTATTGCGTTCGAAGGCCCCCGGCATCACCGCCACCGCGGCTTGAATCGCGGTTTTGCCGGCCGGCACGGTTTCGGGCAGGAAGATCAGCGTCGGGGTGAAGATCTGCCCCCATTTGCGCGCCATGTCCTTTTCGGGAAGAACCGTCCCGTCGAAATCCGTGACCTCGAGATCGCCATACATGTTGATCTGGACGACGAAGAACCGCTCCCGGATCAGCGCTTCGATCCGGGGGTCGGTCAGGATCTTTTCATGCAGCTTGGCGCAATAGATACAGCCTTTCTGTTCGATCATGATCAGCATCCGGCGCCCTTCGGAATTGGCCTCGGCCAGGTCTTCCGGAAGATCGAGAAAGGTTTGGCGCAGCCAGTCGGGCTTGTGCAGGCCGTCGTCGCCAAGGGGCACGTCTGCGGCGGTGGCCGGCAAGGTGATCGCGAACACGGCCAAGGCTCCGGCCTGCAGAAATCTCGCCATTTTCCTGATCATCATCTCGTCCTCCCTGACGCGTTTTCGTTCTTCTGTCTTCGAAATCTCGGCGAAAGGCGGCGCGGGGCCTGGCTCAGCGCAGGGTGCTCCAGCTGAATTTGTTGAGCATCCACTCGCCGATGACGTTGACCGAATTGGTTGCGATCAGAACCGCAAACACGATCAGCATCACCCCCATCGCCTTTTCGACATAGCACATCATGCGTCGATGCCGCCCGATCCAGCCAAGGAACGGCCGCGCGAGGGCCGCGGCAACGACAAAGGGCAGGGTCATCGAGAGCCCGTAGACGAGCAGCAGCAGCCCGCCGCGCATCAGATCGCCGGTTCCCGAGGCGACGAACAGGATTGCCGCCAGCGCCGGGCCGACGCAGGGCGTCCAGCCGAAACCGAAGGCCAGCCCCATCACGTAGGCGCCAACCACCGTGCTCGGGTCGGTCTTCGCCTCGACGCGGGCCTCGCGATAAAGGAAGGGGACGCGCACGACACCAAGAAAATGCAGCCCGAAGATGAACAGCACCGCCGCCGCCAGCCATGACAGGGGCGTTTTCCACTGCACGAAGGCCGCGCCCAGCGCCGTTGCGCCAAGGCCCAGCAGCACGAAGATCGTCGTCACTCCGAGGGCGAAGGCGATGGCCGAAAGGATCAGCCGCGCCTGCGCCCCGGGCGCCAGCGCCGGGGCATCGTCGGTGCCGCGCAATTCCTGCAGCGAGAGCCCGGCCATGTAGGACAGGTAGAAGGGCACCAGCGGCAAAATGCAGGGCGAAAAGAACGATAGCAGCCCGGCGAGCGCCGCCCCGCCAAACGATATGTCAAACCCCATTGATCGATCCTTGTCGCGCGGCCTTTCCTAGCCTAGCATCTTTTCGTTTCAAGTCAGAGGCCGTCAATGAAATTTTCTTTCGCAGCCGCAGCAAGGCGCGGCCTTGTCTTCGCCTTCGCCATGTCCACGGCGCCGCACGGTGCTGCGGCGGGGCAGCTTTCGCTGGTCATGTTCGAGGAAGCGGGGTGCGTCTGGTGCGCACGCTGGGATGCCGAGATCGGACCGGCCTATCCCCATACCACCGAGGCCAAGGCCGCGCCGCTGGAGCGGCGTGACATCCACGCCCCCCTGCCGGAGACCCTCCACCTCGACAGCCCGCCGCACTTCACCCCAACCTTCGTGCTCACCGACGACGGCGTCGAGGTCGGGCGGATCGAGGGCTATCCCGGCCCGGATTTCTTCTGGCCGATGCTCGATGAACTTATCGCACGGGTCGATCCGGCCCTTGTCAACTGAACGCGAAAGGCTCTGCCCATGCGCCTTGTCCTGCTTGCCCTTCCGGCCCTTCTCGCCACAACCCCGGCGCTGGCCGACCCGCCGGTGACGGTCACCGTCACCGCCAGCTTCGACGACGTCAAATTCGATCTGGAAAATGCCATCATCGAAGCCGGGCTCAAGATCCAGTCGGTGAACCACCTCGCCGAAATGCTGGAACGCACGAAGGCCGATGTCGGGGCGACTCGAACGCTGTTCACCCATGCGGACATCTACAATTTCTGCTCCGCGAAGGTGAGCCGGCAGGTGATGGAGGCCGATATCCTGAACGTGCAGTTCTGCCCCTACCGGATATTCATCTTCACCCGTCCGGAAAGCCCCGGCGAAGTGACCGTGGGCCACATGCGCTATCCCGCCGGCGTGACCGACGCGGTCAACGATCTGCTCGACGGCATCATGGCCGAAGCGCTGAAGGGGTATTAGAACGCGCCCTCGGCGGCCTGATCCATGATCGCGAGGATCACATCCTTCACATGCAGCGCCTCTTCGCGCAGATCGGGCGGCAGCGGCTTGCCGCCATATATCATCATGTCCATGTCGAGCGAATAGATCCACAGATCGCCCGCCTTGTCTTCGACCAGCGCGATGCGGCAGGGCAGATAGGCAGAATAGGCCTCGGAAAAATCGACCATCTTCGCCGCCGTCAGCGGGTTGCAGTAGAGGTAGATCTTCAGCTTGCGCCAGTCGGAACCGCGCATCAGGCTCACCTGTTCGCCAAGCGGTAGCTGGCCGACATCGCGGATGTTTTCCGACAGCGCCACCGACTGGATGGACTGATCCACATCGTCGAAAGTCAGCCCCTCGGCCACCTTGCGCTTCCAGACCGTCGCTTCGGCGGCATTGCCGCTCTCGGCCAGCCGCTTGGCCATGTTCCAGTAAACCCCGGCTGCCTTCGGATCGAAGCCGCGGAAGGACCATGCCCCGTAGGCCAGCGCGATGAGGGCGACGAGGCCGACAAGGGCCAGGATGCTGCGGATGGCTTTCATGCGTGGTCCTCCCCGAAGGTCCTTGTGCCGACCCCCCCCCCGTTGTTTCGGACGGATGACTGCCCTGTCAAGCCTTGAGCGACTCGGTTTAAGGAGGAGCCGGGAGCCATTGCCTCGCCTGCCGAGGCCATCAACCTGTCACCCTCCGAAGCGGTCTGCTTTCGCGGGCTTCCTGCCGGGCCAGACCCAACGACATTGTGTTTTCGGCCGTTTTGCATGGGCTTGGAGGAACAGAACTCAGGGGGGGG
>RFKM01000191.1 GCA_003694465.1 Alphaproteobacteria bacterium | reverse complement strand
TCCGAACGCGCGGTCGGCCGCTACGTTCAGACCGATTACACCCGCTGCATCGGCTGCCATATCTGCGCCGACGTCTGCCCGACGGGCTACATCAAGATGGGTCTCGGGGAGTAACCATGCGGCTCGTTCTCGCTTTCCTTGCCGCCATTGGTTTCGCCGGGGGTGCGGCGGCCGGGGGGAGCTATCCCGCCGTGCCCGCCGCGACCGGCGACCCCCATCCGGAGGGCAACGACTACTGGCGCCTTCACCACATGGACCTGTTGCAGCATGACCGCGACAAGACCGTGCGGGAAGGCATACGGAATTTGTCGCCCGACGATGTGGCGATCACCGCTTCGATCGGCACCTGTTTCGACTGCCATGCGGTGAAGGACGAACAAGGCGAATATGTGAGTTTCGACGATCCGCGTCACTTCTGCCGGGTCTGTCACGATTACGCGGCGGTGACGATCGATTGTTTCGAGTGCCATCGCTCGACGCCGGCAAACACCACCGCCTACCGCACGATGGCCAAGCCGGAAGACCCGGATTCGATCGTGGCTTATCTCGCCCGACTCGCGCAGGAGACCAGCCAATGACCAACCGCGCGGAAATGACTCGCCGTGACATCCTGAAATCAGGCGCCGCGGCCTCGACCGTCACCCTCGCCCCGGGCGTCACGCTGATGGCCTTTGGCGGAACCGCCGAAGCCTCGTCGCGCGCCGATGCCGGCAAACGCTGGGGTCTGTTGATCGACGCCTCGAAATGCGATGCGAACTGCTCGGATTGCGTGACCGCCTGCAAGGTCGAAAACGGCTGGGGATCGGAAGAGGAGCTCGCCGGCCTGAACCCGGGGCAGGCGCCGGAATGGATCCGCAAGGTGACGCTGCGCGACAAGGCGACCGGGCGCGAGGTTTCGGCGCCGGTGATGTGTCAGCATTGCGAGGAGCCGCCCTGCGTCGACGTGTGCCCGACCGGCGCTTCGATGAAGCGCGACGACGGCATCGTGCTCGTTGACCGGCACATCTGCATCGGCTGCCGGTATTGCATGATGGCCTGTCCGTTCAAGGCCCGCAGCTTCGTGCATGAGGAACTCACCGACCAGCACGTGCAGGCCCCGCGCGGCAAGGGCACGGTGGAATCGTGCAACCTGTGCGCGCCTCGGATCGATTCGGGCCGGATTCCGGCCTGTGTCGAGGCCTGTGAAAAGGCCGGGCATTCGGCGATCCTGTTCGGCGATCTCAAGGATCCCGACAGCCCGATCTCCAAGCGGCTGCGGGAATATGACTCCATCGCCCTGCGCGACGATCTCGAGCTCAACCCGGGCGTCCGTTACACGAATCTCTGACGGGGAAGACCATGGCTCTGGAACAGACGATCTATCGTGAACTGAAGGCGACGCGCGGCGTCTGGCAACTTGCCGTGCTGTTGCTCGCCTTCCTGGCCGCGGCGGGCGGGGCGTGGTTCTACATGGAACACCACGGCCATGTGGTGACGGGCATGGACAACCAGATCGTCTGGGGCCTGCCGCACGTTTTCGCGATCTTCCTGATCGTTGCCGCCTCGGGGGCGCTCAACGTCGCCTCGATCGCCAGCGTGTTCGGCCAGAAGGTCTACAAGCCGCTCGCCCGGTTTTCCTCGCTGTTGGCGATCATGTTGCTGGTGGGCGGGCTCGCCGTTGTCGTGCTCGATCTCGGCCGCGCCGACCGGCTCATCGTCGCCATGACCACCTACAACTTCACCTCGATCTTTGCCTGGAACGTGCTGCTCTACACCGGCTTCATCGGGGTGGTCGGCGTCTATCTCGTCGTCCAGATGATGCGCCGGATCAACTACAAGTGGGTGCAGGCTGCCGGTTTCATTGCCTTCCTGTGGCGGCTTGCGCTGACCACCGGCACCGGCTCGATCTTCGGCTGGCTGGTGGCACGGCCCGGATATGACGCGGCGATCATGGCGCCGATGTTCATCATCAACAGCTTCGCCTATGGCCTTGCGATCTTCATCCTCGTGCTGCTCGTGCTGTTCCGGCTGAATGACCGGCCCATCGGCGATGGTCTGCTCATCCGCCTCGGGCGCCTGCTCGGCATATTCGCGGCGGCGGTGCTCTATTTCGCGGCGATCTTCCACCTCACCAACCTCTATGCCGCCGAACACGGCGCTTTCGAGCGGTTCATCCTCGTCGATGGCGGGCTTTACCCGGTGCTGTTCTGGGGCGTTCAAGTGGTGCTGGGCGGGTTGATCCCGATCGCACTCGTGTTCCTCAACCCGTCGCGCTCCTCGACCGTGCTCGCCTCGATCCTGGTCGTCGTCGGGGGATTTGCGCAGGTTTACGTGATCGTCATCGGCGGCCAGGCTTTCCCGCTCAACATCTTCCCGGGCTTCGAGGTTCTCGAAGGCTTCCATGAAGGCGTCATCAACCCCTACACGCCCTCGATCTGGGAGCTTATGCTCGGCCTCGGCGGTGTGGCGCTGGCGCTGTTCGGAACCGGTGTCGGGGCGAAGATCCTGAGGGTCTTGCCGACGAACCTGTCCGACGCCAACCTTGCCGCAAAAGGCTGAACCAGCGGGGATACCCGATGCGCGACCATCTCGACAGGCGGCTCGATCCGGCCCATCCGCACCCGTTTGCCCGGTTCGTCGCCATCCTCGGGCGCGGCAAGACCAAGCAGCGCCACCTGACCCTCGAGGAAAGCCGCGAGAGCATGGCGATGATCCTGCGGGGCGAAACCGAGCCAGAGCAGATCGGCGCCTTCCTCATGCTGCTGCGGCTCAAGGAAGAAGCGCTCGAAGAGATTGCCGGCTTTGCTCTTGGCACGCGCGACACGCTGAAGCGGCCGGAATCCCTGCCGCCGGTCGATTTCGACTGGTCGTCCTATGCCGGAAAGCGGGTGCAGCTGCCGTGGTATCTGCTGAGCGTTCTGGCGCTCACCGGG
>RFKM01000190.1 GCA_003694465.1 Alphaproteobacteria bacterium | reverse complement strand
GCCCCCGGTTGCCCTCTTCCGCCCCGTCCCGTTGCGTCACATCGCGGTTTTGCCGCTTCCGCCCCCGCGTCGCCGGCGTTAGGCTCGGGGCGAAAAACACCCTGACCAACGCGAGGACATCAGAATGAGCGATGCGATCACCAAGGCTGTTGAGGCCCTCAACGAAAAACTCGGCGGCGCCGGGTTCGACGGCGTGGCGAAATTCGTCCTCGACGGCGTCGGCGCGATCGTCGTCGACGGCTCCGGCGCCCGCGTCGGCGACGACGAGGCCGACGTCACCCTGACCGCCGCGCCCGAGGTTTTCGAGGCGATGCTCGGCGGCGAGCTCAACCCCACCAGCGCCTTCATGTCGGGCAAGCTGGCCGTCGATGGCGACATGGGCGCGGCGATGCGCCTCGGGGCGATGCTCGCCTGAGCATGGAGCCCGCGCCGCTTTACGAAGACGTGGCCGACGCCCCGCCGGGCGGGCGCGCCTGGTGGCTGACGGCCGCCGACGGCACCCGCATCCGCGCCGCCGTCTGGACCCCGCCGGCCGGCACCACGCCGCGCGGCACGGTGCTGCTCTTTCCCGGCCGCACCGAATATGTCGAGAAATACGGGCCCGCGGCGCGCGAATTCACCGCCGCGGGCCTTGCCATGCTGACGATCGACTGGCGCGGACAGGGCCTGACCCGCCGCCCCCTGCCCGAACGGCTGCTGGGCGATGTCATCGACTTTTCCGAATACCAGCAGGACGTCGCCGCCGCCCTCGCCCTCGCCAAGGCCCTCGACCTGCCCGGCCCGCGCTTTCTCGTCGGCCATTCCATGGGCGGCTGCATCGGGCTTCGGGCGCTGCACGAGGGGCTCGATGTCGCCGCCGCCGCCTTCTCGGCGCCGATGTGGGGCGTGCAGATGGACTGGTGGGAGCCGGCGCTCGCATGGGCCAGCGCCCTCTTGGCTCCGCTGCCCTTCGTCGGAAGGAAGCTGACCCCGCGCACCGACCTGCGCCACGCCCTCATCGCCCATCCCTTCGAAGACAACGACCTCACCACCGACCGCGCCATGTGGGAGTGGATGCGCCGGCAGATCACCGTTCACCCCGAGCTCGAGCTTGGCGGCCCCTCGGTGCGCTGGCTGCGCGCCGCCCTGTTCGAAACCCACCGGCTGACGCGGATGCCGCCGCCGAAGGTTCCGGCCCTTGCCTTCCTCGGCAGCCGCGAGCGCATCGTCCTGCCCCGGGCCGTCGAGCGGCTGATGGCGCGCTGGCCCGAGGGGCGCCTCGTCCGCCTCGAAGGGGCGGAACACGAGATCATGATGGAGCGCCCCGAGATCCGCAGCCGCTTCTACGCCGAAACCCTCGCCCATTTCGCCGCCCACGCCGGCGGCTGAACGCCGTTTCGCACGCCTCCTTGCACCGCCCCCTCAGGGCGTGGCCACCGCCGCGCGCCTTGCCCGCCGCGCCGCCCGGTCCTGCCGGATCGACTCGATCGAATAGATCGCCACCGCCAGCCAGATCAGCGGGAAGGCCAGCCAGTGCCAGCGGGTGACCGGCTCGGCAAAAACCAGAGCCGCAACAAGGAATTGCAGCGTCGGGTTGATGTATTGCATCACCCCCACGAGCCCCAGCGGCAGGCTGCGCGTGGCGGTGGTGAAGAGCATCAGCGGCGTTGCCGTCAGAACCCCCGAGAACATCAGCAGCAGGCTGGTCTTGAGGTCATGACCGAAGGCGCCGACATTGCGCCCGGTGAGCCCCGTCCAGCCCTGCGTGTGCACGCCCCAGAGCCACAAAAGCGCCACCGGCGCCAGCACCAGCACCTCGGCGGTGACCGAAACCGTCGGCCCTGCCGCGAGGCGCTTCTTGACCACGCCGTAGGTGCCGAAGGTGAAGGCCAGCACCAGCGAGACCCACGGCGCCACCCCCAGCCCGAGGGTGAGCACCAGCACCGCCGCCGCCGCCAGCGCCACCGCCAGCCATTTCGCCGGCCCCAGCCGTTCGCCGAAGAGCACCATGCCCAGCAGCACCGCCACCAGCGGGAAGATGTAATAGCCCAGGCTCGCCTCGACCGCCCGCCCCACCTGGATCGACCAGATGAAGACGAACCAGTTGGTCGAGATCGCCAGCGCCGCCAGCGCCACCAGCCCGAGGGCGCGCGGGCGCAGGATCAGCCCGCCGAGCTCGCCCAGCCGGCCGCGCAGCGTCAGCACCGCGGCAAAGAAGACCAGCGACCACAGGGTGCGATGGGCCAGAACCTCGCCGGGGGGCACGTCGGCCAGCATCTTGTAATAGATCGACGACAGGCCCCAGACCACCGTCGCCGCGATGATCGAAAGCATGCCCCGCGTGGTCGAGATCATCGCGCGCCTCCCTGCTCGCCTTGCTCCACGGTGCCCAGCCCCGCGCCCCGGTCAAGCGATTCGCCCCCCCGGGCATGAAGAACCCCGCCACGGGGGCGGGGTTCCGGTCTTTTCGCGCCCCTCGGGGCGCCGGGTCACATCCGCGAGGCGACGTTTTCCCAGTTGACCAGCTTTTCGAGGAAGTTGGTAAGGTAGGCCGGGCGCTTGTTGCGGAAATCGAGGTAATAGGAATGTTCCCACACGTCGCAGCCCAGAAGCGCCGTCTGCCCGAAGCACAGCGGGTTCACGCCGTTCTCGGTCTTGGTCACCTTGAGGCTGCCGTCGGTATCCTTCACCAGCCAGGCCCAGCCCGAGCCGAACTGCGCGGCACCGGCGGCGGCGAATTCTTCCTTGAATTTCTCGACCGAACCGAAGCTCTCGACCAGCGCCTTCTCCAGCTCGCCCGGCATCTTCTTGTTCTCGCCCGGGCCCATCATTTCCCAGAACTGCATGTGGTTCCAGTGCTGGCTGGCGTTGTTGAAGATGCCGTTCTGGGCCACGGCACCGGCCTGATAGGTGCCGGTGATGATCTCTTCGAGGCTCTTGCCCTCCCACTCGGTGCCGGCGATCAGCTTGTTGCCGTTGTCGACATAGGCCTTGTGGTGCAGGTCGTGGTGATACTCCATCGTCTCGCGCGACATGCCCAGATCGGCCAGCGCGTCGTGGGCATAGGGAAGGTCGGGAAGTTCGAATGCCATGGGGTGCTCCCTGTTCTGACAGTTTCTCTCGGGCATTACATGGGCCGGAGCGGGGCAAAAGGTCAAGCCCACGTCGCCCGCCCGGAGCCGCCCGGCCAACCGTGCCAGTGCCTCAGCCGCCGAAAAGCCCCACCTCGCCCCCCGGCTTCGCCGCCGTCGCCATGAGGCGAAACACGTAATCGGCCACCGAGCGGAAGGCGATCACCGTGAAGCTCTGCTCGTCGGGCATGTAGAAGGCCGCCGGCACCTGCTGAAGCCGCGAGCGCCGCATCTCCCCCGGCCCGAAGGCGGCGGGCGAGACGTCGGCCGGCGTCAGCTTGGCCATCACCTCGCGGCAGGCCGGCCCCTCGAGGCGCAGCACGATGCGCGCATCCGAGACGTTGACGGCCAGCGCGTGCTGCCCGGCGAGCGCCTCGCCGAGCGCCGCCACCAGCGCTTCGGCCTCGTCATGGCCGCAGAAGAGCAGAAGCTCGTCCGGCGACATCCAGGCCAGGCGCCGCCCGCCCGCGCGCGCCGGCCCGATCTGCCGCTGCCCCGGAACCGCGCAGCCCGTCGCCTTCTTCACCGCCGCCCGGAACCCGGCATCGGCCAGATCGCCCCGGATCGTCACCATGCCCGTGAGCCCGGCATCCGCCACCGTGCAATAGCCCTCTTCGCGCGCGCCCCGCAGCGCCGTCACCGCCTCAGACATCCTGTTTCGCCCCTTCCTTGTCGTAGAAGCACGGATCGACCACCTTCGCCTTCAGCGGCGCCCCGCCGATGACCGGAATCGTCACCACCTCGCCCATCCGTCGCGCCCCTGCTTCAACAGCCCCATGGCGATGCCGCGCCCGAGGGTCGGCGAATGGTAGGTCGAGGTCACGCGCCCCTCGGTGTTGTGCTGTCCATTGGCGTTTCGCCCCTCGCCGAGAATATAGGCGCCGTCCGGGATGACGCTGCCATCGAGGGTTTCGAGCCCCACCAGCGTCCAGCGGTCGGGGCTGGCCATGAAGGTGCGCTGCTGGGCACGCTTGCCCAGATAGTCGTCCTTCTTCTTCGAAATCGCCCAGGGCATCGCGAGGTCTTGCGGAATCACCGTCCCGTCGGTCTCGTCGCCGATCATGATGAAACCCTTTTCGGCCCGCATCACGTGCAGCGCCTCGGTGCCGTAGGGCATCATCCCCTGCGCCTGCCCGGCCTCCCAGAGCCTGTCCCACAGCGCCCGCCCCTGCGAGGCCGGCACCGCGATCTCGTAGCTCAGCTCGCCCG
>RFKM01000189.1 GCA_003694465.1 Alphaproteobacteria bacterium | reverse complement strand
TTCTGGCTGGCGCCGCGGCAGGTGGTGGTGGCCTCGATCGTCTCCGACGCCGACGCCTATGTGCACGAGGTGGTGGCGACGCTGAAAAAGGCCGGGGTCCGGGCCGAAGCCGACATCCGAAACGAGAAGATCAACTACAAGGTGCGCGAACATTCCGTCGCCAAAGTGCCGGTGATCCTCGCGATCGGCATGAAGGAAGTCGAAGAGCGCACCGTCAGCCTGCGCCGCCTCGGCGAGAAGCAGACCCGGGTTCTCCCGCTCGAGGAAGTGGTGCGCGATCTTTCGGCCGAAGCCACCCCGCCGGACCTGCGCTAGCCTGTCGCGATCGCGGGCGGCCGGTCCTCCAGGGGCGCGAGGCGGCCCCGGGCATGCGCCCGCTCACCCCATGGCGGGCGGAGCCGCGCCGCCCGCGCGCCAGACTTCCCCCAGTCTTGCAGGTGCGGGAACCGAATGGGAACCCACCGGCCCCGATGTCCTTTGTTCCCTCGGTCAATCCCGATTCCAGGAATCTAGATTCGTAGATTCCATGAGAACGTGCCGGGGCGGCCCGGGCACGCAAGAGCGCAAATCCGATCGCCGGCGAGATGCTCTCCCGTTCCCGAATCCAGGAATCTGGATTCGTGGATTCCATTGCTGGGAGCCAGAGCGCCCGCACCGCCATGTGGCCCGCTTCACAGGCCCGCAAAGCGCCTTTCGGCCCCCGTCAAATCACGATCGCGTTTGTTTCATTCCTTCACAGGCCGGTGCAGCACGCGCCTGTGATTGGCCCGTGAGCCCCTCCGGCGGTTAGGCAGGGCTCAGCGCCGATCCGAGCGCCCAATCAGACCGGTTCACCAAGGAGGACCCCATGAACAACTCGATGAAGACCATTGCCCTTGCCAGCGCCGTTGCCACGGCCCTTGCCGCCCAGGTCGGCACCGCCCAGGCCGACGGCATGGAAAAGTGCTACGGCATCGCCAAGGCCGGCCAGAACGACTGCGCCGCCGGGCCCGGCACCACCTGCGCCGGCACCTCGAAGGTCGACTACCAGGGCAACGCGTTCAAGCTGGTGCCCGCCGGCACCTGCGAGAGCACGGTGATCGACGCCTCGATGACCGCCGACGGCATGGAGCGGCACGGCTCGCTTGCCCCGCTCGACCGCGACATGCCCGAAACCTGACCACCCCGCGCGCTCCCGGGCCCGCGCGCCCGGGAGCCGCACCCCCGGCCCCGAGGACACGCCATGTTCGACGCCTCCCCCTCAACCCTTCCGCCGCGCGCCGGCGTCGGCTTCAAGCCGCAGCATTACGGCGAGATCCTCGCCGATCCCGGCGCCGTCGGCTGGCTCGAGATCCATGCCGAGAACTACATGGGCGCGGGCGGACGGCCGCTTGCCCAGCTGCGCGCCCTCGCCGAGCGCTTCCCGATCTCGGTCCATGGCGTGGGGCTTTCGATCGGCGGCGAAGAGCGGCCCGACCGCGCCCATCTCGCCCGCCTCGCGCGCCTGCTCGGCTGGCTCCAGCCGGCGAGCTTTTCCGAACATCTCGCCTGGTCGAGCCACGGCGGCGCCTTCTTCAACGATCTTCTGCCCCTGCCCTATACCGATGCCACCCTCGCGCGGGTCTGTGCCCATATCGACGAGGTGCAGGAGGCGCTGGGGCGGCGGTTGCTGCTCGAAAACCCCTCGACCTACCTGGAATTTTCCGAAACCACCTGGGCCGAGACCGATTTCCTCGCCGAGATCGTCCGGCGCACCGGCTGCGGACTGCTGCTCGACGTCAACAACGTCCATGTCGCCTGCACCAACCGGGGCGAAGATCCGGCCGCCTATATCGAGGCCTTCCCCGTCGCCGCGGTGGGCGAGATTCACCTCGGCGGCCACGATGCCGAGACCGACGAGCACGGCGCGCCGCTGCTGATCGACAGCCACGCCGCCGAGGTGATCGACCCGGTCTGGGCGCTTCATGAAAGGGCGCTTGCCCGCACCGGACCGCTCGCCACCCTCATCGAATGGGACAATGACGTGCCCGACTGGCCGGTGCTCGCCGCCGAGGCGGCGCGGGCGGCAGCCCGGCTGGAGCGGGCCGCGAAGGCCACCGCCCCGGCGCGGGGGGCGCGCCCATGAACGCCTTTCTCTCCGCCCTGCTCGACCCGGCCTCACCCGTGCCGGCCGGGCTGGTCGACGGCGCCGGGCGCCCCGCCGGGCGGCGCTTCGACGTCTACCGCAACAATGTCGCCGTCAGCCTCACCGAGGCGCTCGAAGCCGCCTTCCCGGTGATCGAAAAGCTGGTCGGCGCCGAATTCTTCCGGGCGATGGCGGGGGTTTTCCTGCGTGCCCATCCGCCGAAATCGCCGGTTCTCGCGCTCTGGGGCGACGATTTTCCTGCCTTCCTCGAGCAGTTCGGGCCGGTCGCCCACCTGCCCTATCTGGCCGATGTCGCCCGGCTCGAACAGGCCCTGCGCGAGGCCTATCATGCCGCCGATGCCGCGCCGATCGACCCGGCGGCGCTCGACCGGCCCGACCTTGCCGAAACATGCCTGCGCCTCGCCCCGGCCACCCGGCTCATCTGCTCGCAATGGCCGATCCACGCGATCTGGCGCGCCAATACCGAAGAGGGCGCGCCGCCGGCGCGGGGCGGGGCCGAATGCGTGCTTGTCGTGCGCCCCGACTGGGACCCGTGGCCGCGCCCGGTCTCGCCCGCCGCCGCGCGCTTCCTCGAAGCCGTGGGCGAAGGGCGCAGCCTTGCCGAGGCGATCGAGGCCGGCGGCCCCGAGCACGACCTTGCCGCGACCCTGTCGCTGCTGATCGCCACCAAGTCCATCGTCGCCATC
>RFKM01000188.1 GCA_003694465.1 Alphaproteobacteria bacterium | reverse complement strand
GTCCCGGCGCCGAAGGCGCCCGCGCCCTTGGCCAGTTCGGCGGCCAGTTTCACCCGCTGCGCCTCGCCCCCCGAGAGCGTCGTCGCCTGCTGGCCGACCTTGATGTAGCCGAGGCCGACGCGCATCAGCGCATCCATCTTCTCGCGGATCACCGGCACCGCCTTGAAGAATTCCTGCGCGTCTTCGACGGTCATGTCGAGCACGTCGGCGATCGACTTGCCCTTGAACTGGATTTCCAGCGTCTCGCGGTTGTAGCGCTTGCCGCCGCAGGTCTCGCAGGTGACATAGACGTCGGGCAGGAAGTGCATCTCGATCTTGATGACCCCGTCGCCCTGGCAGGCCTCGCAGCGCCCGCCCTTGACGTTGAAGGAAAACCGCCCGGGCTTGTAGCCGCGCGCCCTGGCCTCGGGCAGCCCCGCGAACCAGTCGCGGATCGGGGTGAAGGCGCCGGTATAGGTGGCCGGGTTCGAGCGCGGGGTGCGGCCGATGGGGCGCTGGTCGATGTCGATCACCTTGTCGAGATGTTCGAGCCCGGTGACGCCGTCGCAGGGGGCCGGGGTCTGGCGGGCGCCGTTGAGGCGCATGCTGGCGGTCTTGAACAGGGTCTCGATGGTGAGGGTCGACTTGCCGCCGCCCGAAACCCCGGTGACGCAGACGAACTTGCCGAGCGGGAAATCGACGCTTACCCCGCGCAGGTTGTTGCCGGTGGCGTTCTCGACCCGCACCGCCTTGCCGTTGCCTTCGCGCCGGACCGCGGGCACGGCGATCTCGCGCGCCCCGCTCAGATACTGGCCGGTGAGCGAGGCGGGGTTGGCGGCGATCTCTTCCGGGGTGCCCTTTGCGACGATCTCGCCGCCGTGCACGCCGGCGCCGGGGCCGATGTCGAAGACGTAATCGGCCTCGCGGATCGCCTCCTCGTCATGCTCGACGACGATCACCGTGTTGCCCTGATCGCGCAGGTTTTTCAGCGTTTCCAGAAGCCGGCCGTTGTCGCGCTGGTGCAGGCCGATCGAGGGCTCGTCGAGCACGTAGAGCACGCCGGTGAGCCCCGATCCGATCTGGCTGGCGAGCCGGATGCGCTGGCTCTCGCCCCCGCTGAGCGTGCCGGCATTGCGGCTGAGGGTGAGGTATTCGAGCCCGACATTGTCGAGAAAGCCGAGGCGCTCGCGGATTTCCTTCAGGATCGGGCGGGCGATCTCGTTCTTCTGGGCGGTGAGCCAGCCGGGCACCCGGTCGATCCAGGCCAGCGCCTCGCGAATCGACATCGCCGTGACCTGGCTGATGTGCAGGCGCTCCTCGGGGCGCCCCTCGGGCGGGCCGATCTTCACCGCCAGCGCCTCGGGCTTCAGCCGGTAGCCGTGGCAGGCGCCGCAGGGGCGGTTGTTCTGGTAGCGCTCGAATTCCTCGCGGATCCAGTTGGAATCGGTCTCGCGGTAGCGCCGCTCCATGTTGGGGATCACCCCCTCGAAGGGGCGCGTGACCTCGTAGACCCGCCCACCCTCGTCGAAGCGGAAACGGATCTCGTCCTTGCCCGAGCCGTAGAGGAACACCTTTTGCACATCGCGCGGCAGGTCTTTCCACGGGGTGTTGCGGTCAAAGCCGTAATGGCGGGCGATGGCCTCGATGGTCTGGCGGAAATAGGGCGACTTGCCCTTGCGCCAGGGCGCCAGCGCGCCGTCATAGACGGTGAGCGTCGGGTCGGGCACGACGAGGCGTTCGTCGAAGAACAGTTCCACCCCAAGCCCGTCGCAGGCCGGGCAGGCACCGAAGGGGGCGTTGAAGGAAAACAGCCGCGGCTCGATCTCGGGAATGGTGAAGCCGCTCACCGGGCAGGCGAAATTTTCCGAGAAGGTGATGCGCTCGGGCTCACCCTCCTCGGGCTTCGGCGCGGTTTCGAGAATCGCGATGCCATCGGCGAGGTCGAGCGCGGTGCGCAGGCTGTCGGCGAGGCGCGTTTCCATCCCCTCGCGCACGACGATGCGGTCGACGACGACGTCGATGTCGTGGCGGAAGCTCTTTTCGAGCTTCGGCGGGTCTTCGAGCTCGTAAAAGCCGCCATCCACCTTGACGCGCTGGAAGCCCTGCTTGCGCAGATCGGCGAATTCCTTGCGGTATTCGCCCTTGCGGTCGCGCACGATCGGGGCGAGCAGATAGGCGCGCGTGCCCTCGGGCATGGCCATGATCCGGTCGACCATGTCCTGCACCTGCTGGGCCTCGATCGGAAGGCCCGTGGCCGGCGAATAGGGCGTGCCGGCGCGGGCGAAGAGAAGGCGCAGGTAGTCGTAGATCTCGGTGACGGTGCCGACGGTGGAGCGCGGGTTTTTCGAGGTGGTCTTCTGCTCGATCGAGATCGCCGGCGAAAGGCCCGAGATATGGTCCATGTCGGGCTTCTGCATCATGTCGAGAAACTGCCGGGCATAGGCCGAAAGGCTCTCGACATAGCGGCGCTGGCCCTCGGCATAGATCGTGTCGAAGGCCAGTGACGACTTGCCCGAGCCCGAAAGCCCGGTGATCACCACCAGCCGGTCGCGCGGGATGTCGACATCGACGTTCTTGAGGTTGTGCTCGCGCGCGCCCCGCACCTCGATGAATTTCTGTTCGGCCATGACCCACCTCGTCTCACCGGCCCTTGATACGGCAAAGGCCGGGCGGCGGCAAAGGGAAAATGTGAACGAAGCATGAACATGCCCGCCCATGCCAGCCCCCTCGGCGGCCGCCCGCCGAGGGCGGGAGGCTCACGGGCCGGTGCCGATCTCGAGCAGCCGGAACACCGGCGCCGCGTCGCTGCCGGCGAGGTAGCCGCGCGCCACGTAGATGAAAAGATCGTCCACCGATTCGCGCC
>RFKM01000187.1 GCA_003694465.1 Alphaproteobacteria bacterium | reverse complement strand
GGCGCGACAGGTTCGATCGGCGCGGCGGGCGGTGTGGCCTCTGGTTCTGCCGCCGGTGCGGGCGCGGCGGGCGCCGGTGCTTCTTCGACGAGGGCAGGCGCCGGTTCCACGGCTTCAGTCGGGGCAATCTCGCTGGCGGTTTCCTGCGCCGGGGCGCCCTGCTTTTCGGCGTCTGCCGCCGGTTCCGAGGCTGGCGCGGGTTCGGGGTCCGGCGCGCTTGCGGGAGCCTCGGCAGCCGGCGCGGGAGACCGGCCGAGCCGGTTTTCGGGCAGGCCCTCGTCGCGCCCGAAGTAGAACATGACCAGCCAGATGAGCCCGGCGGTTATCAATGTCAGACGGATCAGACCCATAGCGCGACCTCTTGCGGCGGGGCGCAGCCTAGACCGGATCGGCACGCGCGCCAACCGGGGAGGTTTCGTGGGCGGGGCGAGTCTTGCGGGCGACCATGTGCGCGGCTATGCACGATGCCATGACCGACAGCACCGACGCCCCCCTCGAAGTGTCCGAACCGCTGCGCCGCGCCATCGGCGAGCGCTACCTGACCTATGCGCTCTCGACGATCATGAACCGCGCGCTGCCCGATGCGCGTGACGGTCTCAAGCCCGTGCACCGCCGGATTCTTTACGCGATGCACCGGCTGAAGCTCTCGCCCGGCGGCAAGTTCCTGAAATCGGCCAAGATCTCGGGCGACACGATGGGCGATTTCCACCCCCATGGCGACGCCGCGATCTATGATGCGATGGCGCGGCTGGCGCAGGATTTCAACGTGCGTTACCCGCTCGTCGACGGGCAGGGCAACTTTGGCAACATCGACGGCGACAACCCGGCGGCCAGCCGCTACACCGAGGCCCGCATGACCATCGTCGCCGAGGCGATGCTCGAAGGGCTCGACGAGAATGCCGTCGATTTCCGCCCCAATTATGACGGCCGCCTCGAAGAGCCGGTGGTGCTGCCGGCGACCTTCCCACACCTGTTGGCCAACGGCGCCTCGGGAATTGCGGTGGGCATGGCCACCAACATTCCGCCGCACAACATCGCCGAGCTGGTCGATGCCTGCCTGCATCTGATCAAGGCGCCCGATGCTCGCGACGAAACCCTCGTCAACCATGTGCCGGGCCCCGACTTTCCCACCGGCGGGGTGATCGTCGAGCCGCGCGAGAACATCGTGCAGGCCTATGCGACGGGCCGCGGTTCGTTCCGCCTTCGGGCGCGCTGGGAGGTCGAGGAGCTGCCGCGCGGGCAATGGCAGATCGTCGTCACGGAAATTCCCTATCAGGTCCAGAAGTCGAAGCTGATCGAGAAGATCGCCGAGGTGATCCAGACCAAGAAGGTGCCGCTGCTGGCCGACGTGCGTGATGAGAGCGCCGACGACATCCGCGTCGTTCTCGAGCCGCGCTCGAAGAATGTCGACCCGGAGGTGCTGATGGGGCTGATGTTCCGCAACACCGATCTCGAGGTGCGCTTCAGCCTCAACATGAACGTGCTCATCGACGGGGTGACGCCGAAGGTTTCGAGCCTGAAGGAAGTGCTGCGCGCGTTCCTCGATTTCCGCCGCGAGGTGCTGATCCGCCGTTCCAGGCACCGGATGGAAAAGATCGACCATCGGCTTGAGGTGCTCGAGGGCTTCATCGTCGCCTTCCTCAACCTCGACCGGGTGATCGACATCATCCGCTACGACGACGACCCGAAAGCCGCGCTGATGCGCGAGGACTGGTCGAAAGACCATGTGCGCGCCACGTCGGAGGCCGATTATGTCAGCCCGCCGCCGGGCGAGGGCGAGCTGACCGAGGTTCAGGTCGACGCGATCCTCAACATGCGCCTGCGCTCGTTGCGCCGGCTCGAGGAAATGGAGCTCGTGCGCGAGCGCGATGAATTGATGGAAGAGCGCGCGGGCCTCGAGGACCTGCTCGAGAGCGAGGCCCTGCAATGGGCGCGCATCGGCGAAGAGCTCAAGGCGGTGAAAAGGAAGTTCGGCAAGGATTACGAGGGGGGCGCCCGGCGCACCACCTTTGCCGAGGCTGGCGAAGTCGAAGAGGTGCCGCTCGAGGCGATGATCGAGCGCGAACCGATCACCGTTCTGTGCAGCCAGATGGGCTGGATCCGGGCGATGTCGGGCCATGTCGACCTCGCGCGCGAGTTCAAGTTCAAGGATGGCGACGGTCCGCGCTTTGCCTTCCATGCCGAGACCACCGACAAGATTCTGATCTTCGCCGAGAACGGGCGTTTCTACACCCTGTCGGCGGCCAACCTGCCCGGCGGGCGCGGCATGGGCGAGCCGGTGCGCCTGATGGTCGATCTGCCGAACGAGGCCGGCATCGTGGCGATGTTCGTGCATCGGCCGGGGCAGAAGCTCATTGTCGCCAGCGCCGCGGGCAACGGTTTCGTGGTCAATTCCGACGACGTGCTCGCCCAGACCCGCGCCGGCAAGCAGGTTCTCAATGTTGGCGACGGGGTGGCGAAGGTCTGCGTGCCGGTCGAGGGCGACCATGTGGCGGTGATCAGCCAGAACCGCAAGCTGCTGGCCTTCCCGCTGGACGAGCTGCCGGAAATGACCCGCGGCAAGGGCGTGCGGCTGCAGAAATACAATGCCGCGCGGGGCAAGCAGGGGGTGCTCGAGCTCGATGGCGGGCTTTCCGATGTGACCACCTTCGATCTGGCGCGCGGCCTGTCCTGGGCGGCGGCGGGCGACCGGACGCGCACCGAGGCCGACATGAGCCCGTGGATCGGGAAACGGGCGGGGGTGGGCAAGCTGCCGCCGCACGGCTTCCCCCGCGACAACCGATTTACCCGGTAGGGCGGGGCGGTGGCCGAGGGCGCTCTTGCGATCCGATACGCCGGCCGCCGCGGCCCGCTGTTCGGCCTCGCGCTCAGAACCGGGGCGCTCACCGTTCTCACCCTCGGGTTCTACCGTTTCTGGATGAAGACCCGGATGCGCCGCTATTACTGGTCGGCGATCCGCCCGGGGGGG
>RFKM01000186.1 GCA_003694465.1 Alphaproteobacteria bacterium | reverse complement strand
GGCCAGTGCCGCTCAGGAGCTTCCCGCCGAGGGGGTCGCGCCCGCCCCCGCCGCCAATGCCGCCGAAACCCCGGCAAGCGCCGGCGCTCCGGAAGCGCCGAAACCCGAGGTCGCCGCCGAATGACCCGCCGGCCCGGGGTGCTGTGCCCCGGCGCCTAGTTGTCTTCGTCGTCGTCCTCGAGAGGCACGCGGGTATTGGTCACGAATTCGACCTTGAGCCCCGCCGGGTCGATCCCCATCGCGCGGTAGATCGCCGGGATGACGTTGCCCTCACTGGCCAGCGCGGCATCGTAATCGACCTCGGTGATCTCGCCGAGCCCGGTCCAGAAGTCGAGAATCGCCTGCCGGTCGAAATACCACTCGCCATTGGCCCGCTGCTCGTCGGGAAGGGCGCGGTTCTTCTTCCAGACCTTCGGCTTCTTCTTCAGCTGGTTCTCCCAGCTGGCCCGCCACGCCGCCTCTTCGCGCCAGACCAGCACGATCTTCACCTCGCGTCCGAGAGCCGCGAGAAAGCGCTGGAGCTCTTCCCGCTCCTCGGGCGTGCGCAGGAAGGTGAAGGCCTCGGCCGAAACGATCAGGTTGCGCGCGCGCAGCCCCCTCAGCATCTCGAGATATTCGGCGCGGGCGCGGGCAAGGCGTTCGGGCTTCGGGTAGAGCCCCGAGGCGACGCGCCCGATCGAGGCAATGCCGGGGCGCAGGAAGGCATAGGCGATGCGGTTGACGTTGTAGGTCTTGCGTTTCAGAACGATCCCGCTCTTGCGCGCCGGAATCCCGACCGGGAGATAGCCGCGCTTTGCGAGCCGGCCCCTGTTGGCGCGCAGGCTTGCCTGGAAGGAGGTCGTGCCGGTCTTGTGGGTGCCGATATGCAGGTAAAGCGTCTTCTTGCGGGCGAACATGCGGGCTCCGGTGTCTGTGCCGGCGGGCCGGCCTGAGATCGCCCCCGGTTACCGCAGCGCGCGGGGCGTGTAAACGGGCCTCGCGCCCGAACCCCGCGCGGGCCTTTTCCTGGCAAAAATACTCAAATCCGGCGGCGCCGCCCGCCCGACGCCGGGCGCTCAAAGCGGCAGCGCCGTGGTGAACTTGATTTCCTCCATCGACAGAAGCGCCGTGACGTTGAAGATCTTCACCTCCGAGATCAGCGCCTGGTAGAAGGCATCGTAGGCGCGGGCGTTCTTCACCCGCACCTTCAGGATGTAGTCGATCTCGCCGGCCAGCCGGTGCGCCTCCATCACCTCGGGCCGCTCGCGCAGGACCTTCAGAAAGCGCTTCTGCCATTCGGCCTCGTGCTCGGAGGTGCGCACCAGCACGAAGAAACAGGCCTCGATCCCCAGCTTCTCGGCATCGACGATCACCGTTGTCGGCCCGATCACCCCGGCCTCGCGCATCTTGCGAATCCGGTTCCAGACCGGCGTCTTCGACGAGCCCACCTTCGAGGCGATCACGTCGAGCGACTGGCTGGCGTCGCGCTGCAGCTCGGCAAGAATTTTCCGGTCGATCGCGTCGAGACGAACATCCATTCCGCGTTTCCCCCGCTTTCTGGGCGCCGGTCACATGGGCACGGCACGATTGGAACATGCGTTCTTTTCTGCACCGGTATCTGGCAAAAATCCAGAACATTGTTCTATCTTGAGGGCAAATCTTTCGAACCATCGGAGCCCGACATGGCAAAACCCTTTCGCCCCGGCCTGATCAGCGCCAACCACCTCGCCACCGGGCGTGTGATCTACCGCGCCGCCAGCGGCGCCTGGGTCGCCCGCCCCGAAGAGGCCGAGTTCATCGCCGACGCCGACACCGCCCGTGCCCGCCTCGAAGCCGCAAGCACCGAGAGCCTCGTCGCCGTCGGCCCCTACCTCGCCCCGGCACGCCTCACCGAGGCCGGCCCGCGCCCCGACCACCTGCGCGAAGCCCTGCGCGCCAGCGGCCCCTCCGCCCGCGCCCGCGCCAGCTGGGGGCATGCCGATGCCTGAGCAAGACCCCTACCTCGCCCGCCGCGCCGCCGAGTTCCGCGCCCAGGTCGCCCGGCGGCTCGACGGCCGCCTCACCGAAGAGGAGTTCCGCCCCCTGCGCCTGATGAACGGGCTCTACCTGCAACTGCACGGCTACATGTTGCGCGTCGCCCTGCCCTACGGCAGCCTCTCGCCGGCCCGCCTGCGGGCGCTGGCCGAGATCGCCGAGCGCTGGGACCGGGGATACGGCCATTTCACCACCCGCCAGAACATCCAGTTCAACTGGCCGCGGCTCGTCGACGTGCCCGACATTCTCGACCGCCTCGCCGAGGCGGGCCTGCATGCCATCCAGACCTCGGGCAACACGATCCGCAACGTCACCGCCGACCCCTTCGCCGGCGCCGGCCACGGCGAGGTGGCCGATCCGCGCCCGGTGGCCGAGCTGATCCGCCTGTGGTCGACCGATCACCCCGAATTCCAGTTCCTGCCGCGCAAGTTCAAGATCGCCGTGACCGGCAGCCCGAACGACAGGGCGGTTACCCGCGCCCATGACATCGGGCTGAGGATGGTGCGCGACGCAGCGGGCGCGCCCGGGTTCGAGGTGATCGTGGGCGGCGGCCTGGGCCGGACGCCGATGATCGGCGAGGTGATCCGCGAG
>RFKM01000185.1 GCA_003694465.1 Alphaproteobacteria bacterium | reverse complement strand
TCTCGCCCCTGTCCGTGCGCGAGAGTTCGTCCTGCTCGCAGGTGATCAGAAAGGCGATGTCTTCGCGGTCGTCGCGCACCCGCTTGATCAGGTCGCGCAGCCCGAGTGACTGCCGGCTGTCCCCGACATGGATCCACACCAGCGGCGCGGCCGGGCGCGGCAGGCTTGCCTCGCCGAGCCTTTCGCGGCCACGGGCCGGGTCTTCCTCGCCGCGCTGCACCATGGCCTCGAGCGCGCGCCGGGCCCGACGCCGGGCACCGGGCGCGGTGAGCATGGCATAGAGGCGCAGGCCAAGCGCCGGATGCAGCGCACCGCCGCCCCGCCCCTTTCGGGATGATTTCGCTTCCTTCGCCGTCATTGCCCCCGCGCCCATCTTGCCGGGCAGACTTAGCCCAGTCCCCGGCGGCGCGGAAGGGCCTCAGCCGAGGGGGGTCGCCTCGTAGCCGGCCTTCTCGATCGCCGCGCGCACTTCGGCATCGCTCAGGACGGTATCGATCTCGACTTCGCGCTTTTCCATGTCGAAGTCGAGGGCGGCTCCCGGGTCGGCCTCGAGAACCGCGTCTTCGATCTTGGCCTTGCAATGGCCGCAGGTCATGTTCGGAACGGAATACTTGCTCATGTCACCCTCCATCTGCCCAGCAGCTATGAACCGGCGGCGGCAGCGGTCAATGGGGGGTGGCGGAATTTTCCCACCGAAAGTCTTGACCTTCCAGCAACTGGAACCCCTAACTGTTGCGCGAAAGCCGCGGAAGGACGCGAAAAATGACCGACATGACCCTTCAGATCGACGGGATGACCTGCGCCGTCTGTGTCGGCAAGGTCGAGCGGGCGCTCGAGGAACTGCCCTTCGTGCATGGGCAGAGCGTCAACCTTGCCGCCGAGAACGCCTCGTTCGATCTCGACGATCCGCAGAAACTGGCCGAGGTGGTGGCCGCGCTGGCCCGGGCCGGCTATCCGGTGGTGACCGACCATCTGGAACTCTCGGTCGAAGGGTTGGTCGATGCCGCCTCGGTGGCCCGCGTCGAAGGGGCGCTGCTGGTCACGCCCGGTGTGCTCGAGGCGAGCGTGAACCTCGCCACCGAAACCGCCCATGTGACCATCGCATCCGGCGCAATCGCCCCCTCGCAGGTGGCCGCGATCATCACCGCCGAAGGGTTCCCGGCCCATCTGCGCACCGGCGGCGGCGTCGATCTCGAGCGGCGGCGAGCGGAGGAGATTCGCCACCTTGGCCGCCTCACGATCGTGGCGGCCCTTCTGGCACTGCCCGTCTTCGTGGTCGAGATGGTCGGGCACGTCTATCCGCCCTTCCATCACTGGATCGACGCGACCATCGGCATGCAGACCTCGCGCGTCATCCAGTTCCTGCTGACCCTCGCGGTGCTGGCCGGCCCCGGGGCACGCTTCTACCGCCGGGGCATCCCGCAGCTTCTGCACGGCGCGCCCGACATGAACTCGCTCGTTGCCGTCGGCACCGCCGCCGCCTTCGTCTATTCGTCCCTTGCCACCTTCGCGCCCGGGATCTTCCCCGAAGGCACGGCGAACGTCTATTTCGAAAGCGCCGCGGTGATCATCGTGCTGATCCTCTTCGGCCGATGGATGGAAGCCCGGGCGAAGGGGCGCACCGGCGCGGCGATCCGGGCGTTGATGAACCTGCAGCCGAAGACCGCGCGCGTCGAACGGGACGGCAAGACGGTCGAGATTTCCGCCGAAGAGATTCGGCCCGGCGACGTGATCGTGCTGCGCCCCGGCGAATCGGTGCCGGTGGACGGGGTCGTCGTCGAGGGCCATTCCTCGGTCGACGAGAGCATGATCACCGGCGAGCCGATTCCCGTGGCCAAGCGCGCGGGCGACAAGGTCACCGGCGGCACGGTCAACACCACCGGCAGCCTGCGGATCGAGGCAACGCGGGTCGGGGCCGACACGACGCTTGCCCATATCATCCGCATGGTCGAACAGGCACAGGCCGCGAAACTGCCGATCCAGTCGGTCGTCGACCGGATCACCCGCTGGTTCGTGCCCGCGGTGATGACGGCGGCGGCCATCACCTTTGCCGTCTGGATGCTGTTCGGCCCGCAACCGGCGCTTGGCCTCGCGCTGGTGGCCGGGGTGAGCGTTCTGGTCATCGCCTGCCCCTGCGCGATGGGGCTTGCGGTGCCGACCTCGATCATGGTCGGAACCGGGCGCGGGGCAGAACTTGGGGTTCTGTTTCGCAAGGGCGACGCGTTGCAGACGCTTCAGGGCGTGCGTGTCGTGGCCTTCGACAAGACCGGCACCCTGACCGAGGGGCACCCGGCAGTCACCGATGTCCGCATCGTCAACGGCGCGGACGAAGCGGAGGTTCTGCGCCTCGTCGGGGCGGCCGAGGCGCACTCGGAACACCCGCTCGCCCGGGCAATCGCGCGCCATGTCGAGGAGCGCGGGCTCGATCTGCCCGAACCCGAGAGCTTCCGCGCCATTCCCGGTTTCGGCCTGCGCGCCGAGGTGGCCGGAAAGCGCGTGCTCGTCGGTGCCACACGCCTGCTCGAACGCGAGAAGATCGACCCGAGCCCCCTCGCAGAGGAGGCCGCCCGCCTCGCCGCCGACGGCAAGACGCCGCTGTTCGTCGCCATCGACGGCGCCCTTGTCGCCCTTCTCGCCGTGGCCGACCCGATCAAGCCCGGCACCCCCGCGGCGATCGCGCAGCTGCACCGGATGGGCCTCGAGGTGGCGATGATCACCGGCGACACCCGCGCCACCGCCGAGGCGATCGCACGCCAGCTCGGGATCGACCATGTCGTGGCCGAGGTGCTGCCGCGCGGCAAGGTTTCGGCCATCGAGGCGTTGCGCGAAAAGCACGGGCCGGTGGCCTTCGTGGGCGATGGCATCAACGATGCCCCGGCCCTCGCCGCCGCCGACATCGGCCTTGCCATCGGCACCGGCACCGATGTCGCCATCGGGGCGGCCGACGTCGTGCTGGCCTCGGGCGAGCTTACGGGCGTTGCCACGGCGATTGCGCTTTCGCGCCAGACCATGCGCAACATCCGCCAGAACCTGTTCTGGGCCTTCGGCTACAACGTGGTGCTGATCCCGGTTGCCGCCGGCATCCTGCACCCGTTCGGCGGCCCGATGCTCTCGCCGATGCTGGCGGCGCTGGCCATGGCGATGTCGTCGACGCTGGTCCTGACCAACGCCCTGCGCCTGCGGCGGGCAGGAGCCCCGGCATGAACATCAAGGACGCCGCCCGCGCCTCGGGCCTGCCGGCCAAGACGATCCGCTATTACGAGCAGATCGGTCTTGTCGTCCCGTCTCGCCGGGCCAACGGCTACCGCGATTTCAGCGAGACCGATGTGCACAACCTCGCCTTCGTCGCACGCGCCCGGGCGCTCGGCTTCTCGATAGAGGATTGCCACGCCCTGCTCGCGCTCTATCAGGACAAGTCCCGCGCCTCGGCCGACGTGAAGGCCATCGCCCAGCGCCACCTCGACGAGATCGAGGCCAAGATCCGGGACCTTTCCGAGATGCGCGACACCCTGTCGGAGCTGGTTCTGGCCTGCCGGGGCAACCACCGGCCCGATTGCCCGATCCTGGCCAGCATGAGCGGGGCGGGTGAGAGCGGAAACAGCGAGGCCTGACCCAGATCGGGTGCCCGCACCGGCCCCCGCCGCAAGACCTGCCCCATTTGAAAATCGGGGCACCTGCGCTATGCTGCCCGAAAAACAAGCAAGACCCGGCGAGAGGCAGATGAGCAGATTTTTCCGCGCGATTTTCGTGCTGTTGCTGGTTGCGGCCTGCAGCGGCGGCGGCAACAGGGCCCCGCAGAACCTCGACGATGCCTGTGCCATCGTGAAGGAATATCCCCGCTATCTGCGGGCGATGAAACGCACCGAAAGCAAGTGGGGCGTGCCCGTGCCGGTGCAAATGGCCATCATCTACCAGGAATCCCGATTCGTGGGGAACGTCCGCACCCCGATGCGCTATGCTCTCGGGGTCATCCCCGTCGGGCGCCAGAGCTCGGCCTATGGCTATGCCCAGGCCCTCGACGGCACCTGGAAGGAATACCAGAAAGAGGAAGGGGGGCGCTTTGCCCGCCGGACCAGCTTCGCCTCGGCCAGCGATTTCATGGGCTGGTACATGACCCAGACCCAGAAAGAGACGGGCGTGCCGGTCAGCGACGCCCGCAACCAGTATCTTGCCTATCACGAGGGGCGCGGGGGCTATAACCGCGGCACCTACAAGGGCAAGACCTGGCTTCTGAAGATCGCCGATGCCGTTCAGGCCCGCGCCGACATGTATGACCGTCAGCTGCGCGCCTGCCACAAGCGATAGGATTGCGCGCGGCGCGCGGGGCCATTACCGTCGCCCCCGGAACGGAGGGCGGACATGGCAGACGAATGGCTGTGGATGAGCGCGGCAGACCTCGGGCGCGGAATCGCAGCGGACGAGATTGACCCGGTCGAACTGACCGAAACATATCTCGGCGCGATACACGCCCATCCCCTGCGCGAGCGGATCTACGCCCGCCTGACCGAAGACCGCGCCATGGCCGAAGCGCAAGCCGCCGCAGAACGCGCCCGCGCGGGCACGCGGCGCAGCGCGCTCGACGGCGTTCCGGTCTCGTGGAAAGACCTGTTCGACACCGCCGGAACCGCCACCGAGGCCGGTTCGGCGCTGCTCCGGGGCCGAGTGCCCGAGACCGATGCCGAAGTGCTTGCCAATGCCTCGGCGCTGGGCCTCGTCTGCCTCGGCAAGACCCACATGTCGGAACTGGCTTTCTCGGGGCTCGGGCTCAACCCGGTCACCGAAACGCCCCCCTGCGTGAACGACCCCGACGCCGTTCCGGGCGGCTCGTCCTCCGGGGCGGCGGCCTCGGTCGCCTTCGGCCTCGCGCCGGCGGCCATTGGCTCGGACACCGGCGGTTCGGTGCGCATCCCGGCGGCCTGGAACGATCTTGTCGGGCTCAAGACGACCGCCGGGCGCATCTCGACGAATGGCGTCGTGCCGCTCGTCGCCAGCTTCGATACCGTCGGGCCCCTGTGCCGGACGGTGGAAGATGCCGCGCTTCTGCTCGCCGCGCTGGAGGGGCGCACGGATGCGGCCGATCTTTCCGGCGCCAGCCTCGAGGGCACGCGGTTTCTGATTCTCGAAAACGGCCTGCGCGAGGCCCGCGACGCCCCCCGCGCCGGCTTTGAAAGTGCTGTCAACCGGCTGCAGGCCGCCGGCGCCGTCACCGACAAGGCCGCGCTCGACGTGGTTGACGAGGCGCTGGCGATGTCGGCGGTTCTCTACACGCCCGAGGCCTATGCCACGTGGCGCGAAGAGATCGAGGCCCATCCCGAGCTGATGTTTCAGGAAATCCTCGAGCGGTTCCGCGCCGGCACGCGCTTTTCGGCGGTCGAACTCATGCAGGCATGGCAGAAGCTGCACCGCCTGCGCGACGCATTCCGCCGCGCCACCGCCGGCTATGACGCGGTTCTGCTGCCCTCTTCGGCGATCATGCCCCCCGATGCCGGGCGCCTGCTCACCGACCATGACTATTATGTCAGCGAAAACCTGCTGGCCCTCGTCAACACGCGCATCGGCAACCTGATGGGCGCGGCGGTGCTGACCCTTCCGACGGGCCTGCCCTCGACCGGGATCATGTTCATGGGTCCGCCGATGAGCGAGGAGCGCCTGTTGCGCATCGGCGCCGCGGCCGAAGCGGCTCTCGCCTGACCGGGGCGCACCGAAAAGCCACATCGCCGAAGCAAGAAGCTGTAATCCCGCCTTTTTCTGGACCGTCGCGGGCCAACGCGCTATTCTGGACGAAATCGGGGCGAAACGATCCCGAATACAGAGGCAGTTGCAGGCAATGACGTTCCCCGAGCGGTTCTCAGGGCTACCCGAATATGCGTTTCCGCGCCTGCGGAGGCTGCTCGACGGCCATGCGCCGGGCGGGCCGGTGGTGCGCCTGACCATCGGCGAGCCGCGCCATGCGATGCCCGATTTCGTCGGCGAGGTCATCGCCGAGAACCTCGCGGGCTTCGGCCGATACCCCCCGAACGACGGCACGCCCGAGCTGCTCGCGGCGATTTCCCGCTGGCTGGAGCGGCGCTACGGGGTGACCGTCGAGGCCGGGCGGCAGGTGATGGCGCTCAACGGCACCCGCGAGGGGCTGTTCAACGCCGCCCTCGCCCTCTGCCCGGAAGAGGTGCGCGGGCAGCGGCCGGCGGTGCTGATCCCCAACCCGTTCTACCAGGTCTATGCCGTCGCGGCGCTGGCCGTCGGGGCCGACCCGGTCTTCGTGCCCGCCACCGCCGAGACCGGCTTTCTGCCCGATTTCGCGGCCCTTCCGAAAGACATTCTCAACCGAACCGCCATCGCCTACATGTGCTCGCCGTCAAACCCGCAGGGCGCCGTGGCGGAGCGGGAAGACTGGGCCGGGCTGATCGCCCTCGCCGAAAAGCACGACTTCCAGATCTTCGCCGACGAATGCTATTCGGAAATCCACCGCGACGCCCCGCCGCCCGGCGCGCTGCAGGTCGCCGCCGAGGGCGAGGCCGACCCGGAGCGCGTGGTCATCTTTCATTCGCTTTCGAAACGCTCGAACC
>RFKM01000184.1 GCA_003694465.1 Alphaproteobacteria bacterium | reverse complement strand
GCCCTCGCCCTCGCCGCTTGCCTCGGCGATTTCGTCGGCCATGCGCCAGACCCGGGCGAGGTGCTTGGCGGCGGCCTCGGCGCCGGCGGCCGTCCATTCGACATCGCGCTCCGGCGGGCTGTCGGACATCACGAACCAGCGGGCGGTGTCGGCGCCGTAGCGGCCGACGATATCGACCGGATCGACGACGTTGTTCTTCGATTTCGACATCTTCGCCGAGGGAATCACCTCGACTTCCTCGCCGGTGGCCTTGAGGAAGGCCTTGCCGTCGCGCAATTCCACCTCTTCGGGGTAGTGATAGACGGGCCGGCCCCGCGCATCGCGCGTCTGGTAGATGGCGTGGGTCACCATGCCCTGGGTGAAAAGCGCCTCGAAGGGTTCCTTCGACTTTTCGGGCAGGTGGCCGGTGAGCACCATCGCCCGGGCGAAGAACCGGGCATAAAGCAGGTGCAGGATCGCGTGCTCGATGCCGCCGATGTATTGATCGACGTTCATCCAGTAGTCGACATCTTCGGCGACGGTGGGCGTCTTGGCGTGCGGGTTGGTGAAGCGCGCGTAATACCACGACGAATCGACGAAAGTATCCATCGTGTCGGTCTCGCGCTTCGCCGGGGCGCCGCATTTCGGGCAGGCACAGTCGCGCCATGTCGGGTGCCGGTCGAGCGGGTTGCCGGGGACGTCGAAGCTCACGTCATCGGGCAGGCGGACGGGCAGGTTTTCCTTTTTCTCGGGCACCACGCCGCAGGTTTCGCAATGGACGACCGGAATCGGGCACCCCCAGTAGCGCTGGCGCGAGATGCCCCAGTCGCGCAGGCGATACTGGGTGACGCCCTCGCCCCAGCCCTGCTCTTCGGCAAAGCGGATCGTCGCCTCGATCGCCTCTTCGCCGGTGGCCTCGTCAAGACCGGCGAAGTGGTTGACCCATTTCACCTTTTCGGTTTTCGGCGGAACGAAGGCGACGTCTTCGACGGGCTTCGGGTCGGTGAGCGAGAAGAAGGTGTCGATGACCGGCAGGCCGTATTTGCGGCTGAAGTCGAGGTCGCGCTGGTCATGGGCGGGGCAGGCGAAGATCGCGCCGGTGCCATAGTCCATCAGGATGAAATTGGCGATCCAGACCGGCAGTTCCCAGTTCGGATCGAGCGGATGACGCACGCGGATGCCGGTATCGAAGCCGAGCTTCTCGCCGGTTTCGATCTCTTCCTCGGTGGTGCCGCCCTTGCGGCATTCCTGCACGAAGGCAGCGACCTCGGGGCGCGTCTTTTCCAACTCCCGCGCGATCGGGTGGTCGGGCGAGATCCCGACGAAGGAGGCGCCCATCAGCGTGTCGGGGCGGGTGGTGAACACCTCGATCGGGGCGCCCCCGTCGGTGCGCTCGAAGCTGAAGCGCAGGCCCTTCGACTTGCCGATCCAGTTGGCCTGCATCAGACGCACCTTTTCGGGCCAATGCTCGAGCTTGTCGAGCGAATCGAGCAGGTCTTCGGCGAAATCGCTGATCTTGAAGAACCATTGGGTGAGTTCGCGCCGCTCCACCTCGGCGCCGGAACGCCAGCCCTTGCCGTCGATCACCTGTTCGTTGGCAAGCACGGTCATGTCGACCGGGTCCCAGTTCACCACCGCGTTCTTGCGATAGACGAGGCCCTTCTCGAGGAAGTCGATGAACATCGATTGCTGCTGGGCATAATATTCCGGGTCGCAGGTGGCGAACATCCGGCTCCAGTCGAGGCCGAAGCCCAGCGGCTTCATCTGCGCGACCATCGTGTCGATGTTGTCGTAGGTCCAGGTTTTCGGGTGCCCGCCCGAGGCCATGGCGGCGTTCTCGGCCGGCATCCCGAAGGCATCGAAACCCATCGGGTGCAAGACGTTGTGCCCGGTGGCCAGCTTGTAGCGCGCCACCACGTCGCCCATCGTGTAGTTGCGCACATGCCCGATATGGATGCGGCCCGACGGATAGGGGAACATCTCGAGCACGTAATACTTGGGTTTCGAGCTGTCGCGCCGCGCGGTGAATGTGCCGGCCTCTTCCCAGGCCTTCTGCCATTTCGGCTCGATCTTGCTCGCGTCGTAGCGGGACATGTCATTCTCCGGAAATGAAAACGCCGGGCAAAAGGCCCGGCGCTGGTTTACTCATGGCCTCTCGCCGGGTCCAGCCCCTGACTGCCGGCCGAGGGGCCCGGCAAGGGTTCAGAGGTTGCGATCCTGGATGCGGAGCTGGCGCGCGCGGGCGAGAATCGCGTCTTCGATCTTGTGGGCGGTCTCGGTCGAGACCGGGCCGCCGCGCGACATCAGCGCCACCTCGATCGAACGGGCGTCGAGCGCCGGGTCGCGCACATAGACGGTTGCCTTGTAGGCCCGGCCGCCGCCCGGGGGCGTGCCGTAGCCGAACACCATGACGCCGGTAAACGGATCGGCCGCCTCGAGCGGCATGAAGTTCAGCACGTCGAGCGCGGCGTTCCAGAGATACTTGTTGACCTCGACGGTGGTGTTCGGGTCGTCGCGGTTGGTGAACAGATCCCAGATGGTTTCGCGCTGGGGCTGCGAACGCTCGCGTGCCGGGCGCTCGGCATTGGCGGGGCTCGCGTCGGTCTTGCCGCCGAAGCCGAGGAAGTTGCCACCTCCGCCGGTGCAGCCGGCCAGCGCCAGAAGGCCCGCGGCAATCATAACCCTTGTGGTGGTCTGCCCGAATTTCATGGGAACGCCCCGCTCTGAATGTTCAGCCTCTAACTACCCAAGGCCCGATAATGGGGCAAGCGTTTTCCCCTTGCACTATAGAGTGTAACGCCGGGGCGCCGGCAAGCGGGGCGAGGGCAACTGTGGCATTGCTGCACCATACCCGGGTGCAATCGCGGCAAAAGGTTTCGATCGCTTGCAACGCGCCGGCGAAAGAGCGAGGAAACAGCATACTCAATTCGGATTCCCCTGAATTGAGGTGCACCTTTAGAAAAACGAGGGAAACGAAATGAAAAAAGTCCTTCTCGCTTCGACGATCCTGGTGGGTACCGCCGGTTTCGCCGCTGCTGACACCGCCAACTTCTCGTTCTCGGGCGCCGCTTCGTTCGGCTTCGCCTATTCGAACCTCGCCGGCGGCACCGGCACCCCGACGGTGAGCTCGGAGTTCACCGCCGCCATGTCGAGCACCACCGACGGTGGCCTGAACTTCGGTTCGAGCATCACCGTTTCGTCGGCCTCGCGTGGCATGGATGACGACAACACCACCACCACCTTCGGCACCGTGACCACCTCGGGCTCGTCGATCTCCGACGCCAACGCCTACGTTTCGGGCGACTGGGGCAAGTTCTCGGTTTCGTACGACGCCAACGTGGCCGGCATCACCACCGACGACAACGTCACCTTCGCCTACAGCAACACCTGGGGCGACTTCACCGTTGACGCCGCCTACTCGTGGATGCCCGGCGCCGGCAACGACACCGCCTCGCTCGGCGGCACCTACTCGATGGGCGCCTACTCGGTCTACGCCACTCTGAACATGGATGAGGTCGGCGGCTGGGGCCTCGACAACATCGACTTCGGCGGTTCGGCCTCGATGTCGGGCTTCTCGGCCGGTGTTGACGCGAACTACGACCTCGTGACCAAAGATCTGACCTGGAAGGCCACCGCCGGCTACGGCACCGGCGCCTGGTCGCTGGGTGTGTTCGTCGAGGATGACGACACCTTGAACGGTGTCGACTTCGGCGCCAACGGTTCGTACGACCTCGGCGGCGGCATGAACATCAGCGCCGCGCTGATCCGCGACAACGACCTCAAGCTCTACGTGGCTGAGGCCTCGGTCGGCATGTCGTTCTGATCCTGACCAGGATCTGAATTGGGAAGAGCGGGCTTCGGCCCGCTCTTTTCATTTTCGGCGGGATGTGGTTTTCCGACCCAAAAGGAGAACGCCATGCCCCTGTCCGACATCATGGCCCGCATACGCGCCGCCGAAGAGCGTGCCGGGCGCCCCGCCGGCTCGGTCCGGCTGATCGCGGTTTCCAAGGTCCAGCCGCTCGAGCGCGTCGAGCGGGTGCTCGAAGAGGGCCACCGCCTGTTCGGCGAGAACAAGGTTCAGGAAGCGGCCGCCAAATGGCCTGCCCTGCGCGAGCGGTTCCCCGGCGTCGAGCTTCATCTGATCGGACCTCTCCAGACCAACAAGGCGCGGCAGGCGATGCAGCTGTTCGACGCGATCCAGACCGTCGACCGGCCCAAGCTCGCCCGCACCATCGCCCGCCTGAAAGACGAACTGGGCCATTGCCCGCGGCTCTTCGTGCAGGTCAATACCGGCGAGGAAGAGCAGAAGGCCGGCGTCGTTCCGGCCGAGGCCGATGCCTTCATCGCCGAATGCCGGGACCTCGGGCTCGAGATCGAGGGGCTGATGTGCATCCCACCGGTGAACGAAGAGCCGTCGCTGCACTTTGCACTGTTGCGCAAGATAGCCGAACGCAACGGCATCGGCGCGCTGTCCATGGGCATGTCGTCCGATTTCGAAAGCGCCATCGCCCAGGGGGCGACCCATGT
>RFKM01000183.1 GCA_003694465.1 Alphaproteobacteria bacterium | reverse complement strand
GTCTTCGCCCGGTTCGGGCTGTTCCTTGCCGCCGTTCAGGAAATAGGTGACGTGCGGGTATTTCTCGGTTTCGGCGAGGCGGAACTGCCGAAGCCCCTTCTTCGCCACCCATTCCCCGAGGGTGTTGACGATCTGGCGCGGGGGGAAGACCGTCGTCATGTATTCGTTGTGGGCATCGGAAAACTCGACCATCCCGAGCAGCGCCGAAAGCCGCGGGCGCGGGCCGGTATCGAACTCGGCAAAGCCCGGCTCGCCAAGCGCGCGCAGAATCTCGCGGGCCCGGTCGGCGCGGAAATTGACGAAGAACACGCCATCGTTGTCGTGGATGCCGGAAAACCCTTTCAGCACCGTCGGCAGGATGAATTCGTCGGTCTCGCCACGGGCATAGGCATTGGCGATGGCCGTGTTCGCGTCGGGCGCCGTCTCGCCCATCGCCTTGACCATCGCGTCATAGGCCTTCTGGATGCGCTCCCAGCGGTTGTCGCGGTCCATCGCGTAATAGCGCCCCGAAACGGTGACGATTCGCGCGCCCTCGGGCAGGTCGGATTCGAAGGCCGGCAGCTCTTCCCGCGCCGCTTGCGGCGGCACGTCGCGCCCGTCGGTGATCGCGTGGATGGCCACCGGAATGCCGGCCGCCGCGATCACCTTCGCCGCGGCGATGATGTGGCGCATGTGCGAATGCACGCCCCCAGTCGAGACGAGGCCCATCAGATGGGCGGTGCCACCGGCGGCTTTCACATCGTCGATGAACTTGACGAGCGCCGGGCGCGTCTGGAACTCGCCGTCCTCGATCGCGAGGTCGATCATGCCGAGGTCCATCGCCACGATCCGCCCGGCGCCGATGTTGGTGTGGCCCACTTCGGAATTGCCCATCTGCCCCTCGGGCAGTCCGACCGAGCGCCCGTCGGTCTTGAGCGTGGCATGGGGGCAGGTGGCCATCAGCCGGTCGAGATTGGGCGTATCGGCCAGCTTGACGGCATTGTTTTCGCGCTCTTCCCGAAGGCCGAGGCCGTCGAGAATGCAAAGGCAGACGGGTTTGGGAACGGTCATCTTTCAAGCCTCGATGATTGGTGCGCCCTGTCTAGACCGGCGCAGGCGCGCGCACAACCGACGCGGTGCGAACTCATGCCCGATGATAGGGGGTGCCGGCGAGAATCGATGCCGCGCGGTAGAGCTGTTCGGCCAGCATCACCCGCACCAGCATGTGCGGCCAGACCATCGGCCCGAAACTGAGGGCCATGTCGGCCTGCGCCCGCAGCGCCGGGTCGAGCCCGTCGGCGCCGCCGATGACGAAGGCGGCATCGCCGCGCCCCGCGTCGCGCCAGCGCGCCAGCTGCTCGGCGAAAGCCGGCGATGTCATCTCGCGCCCGCGCTCGTCGAGCACGCAGACCGCCGCGCCAGCGGGCAGGGCGCGCTGCAAGAGCGCCGCTTCAGCCGCCATGCCGCCGCCCTTGCGATCTTCGACCTCGTGAACGCGGGCCGGCCCGATCGCCTGACCTCGGCCAACCTTGCCGAGGCGAGAGAGATAATCGTCGACGAGCTCCCGTTCGGGCCCGCCCCGCAGGCGCCCGACCGCGACGATGTGCAGCTTCATCAGGCCTCGGCGGGGGCGCCGGGCGCCGGCGGCATCCACAGCCGTTCGAGCTGGTAGAAATCGCGCACTTCCGGGCGGAAGACATGCACGACCACGTCGCCGGCATCGATCAGAACCCAGTCGCCCTGCTCCTTGCCCTCGACCTTCGACAGCACCCCGGACTGCTGCTTCAGCCGGTCGGTGAGGTGGTCGGCGATCGAGGCCACCTGCCGCGACGACCGGCCCGAGCAGATGACCATGAAATCGGCCATGGTCGATTTGCCGCGCAGCGGGATCGAGACGATGTCCTCGGCCTTGTCTTCTTCCAGTGATGCGATGATGCGTTCGAGCAGAGTGTCGCTCGTGACCGGGGCCGGCATGCCGTTCATGCGGGCCCCCGCTGCGGCCGCAACCCCGGCCGCTCCTGCTGATTCAGACAGGACATGGTCCTCCTTCGAAACGCGCCGATCCTTCCCCGGCGCCGGGACAGGCCAAAGATAGCAACGCGCACCGGATTTCTCAATCGGTTCACGACTCCTTGTCCAGAATCCGCACTTCGCGCTGCGGGAAGGGGATGGTGATGCCGTGGGCCTGGAAGGCATCCCACAGCGCCATGAAGACGGCGCCGCGAATGTTGGTCAGGCCCCGCGTCGGATCCTCGATCCAGAACCGCAGCACATAATCCACCGAGGACTCGCCGAAACCGACGATGTAGCAGACCGGGCGCCGGTCGTTCAGAACCCGCTCGACCGAGGCCGCCGCGGCGATGGCCACCTCGCAGACCTTGTGCGGGTCGCTCCCATAGGCGGTGCCGAAGCGAATCTCGAGCCGGACGTAGGAATCGGTGTGCGACCAGTTGACCACCTGACCGGTGATCAGGTCTTCGTTCGGAATAAGGTATTCGCGCCCGTCGCGGGTCACCACCGAGACGTAGCGCGCGCCCATCTGCTCGATCCAGCCGAAGGTTTCGCCCAGCGAGATCACGTCGCCGGGCTTGATCGACTTGTCGAGCAGCAGGATGAAGCCCGAAACAAGGTTCGAGACCACCTTCTGCAGGCCGAAGCCGAGGCCGACGCCGATGGCCCCCGACAAGACCGCAAGGCCGGTGAGATCGACCCCCACCGCCTTCAGGCCGATGAAGAAGGCCGCGCCATAGAGCCCGACCTGAAGCAGCTTCGAGAGCAGCACCTGCATCGAGGGGCTGATGTCGGGGTTGTGGCGGATGCGGCTTGCCGTGTTGCGCGAGATGAAGCGGGCGACGGCGAAGAGCACGCCGACGATGGTCACCGCCTGAACCACCATCCAGACGGAAATCCGCACCTCGCCAAGCTGGAGCGCGAGGCTGTCGAGCAGGGCGATCGTGTCTTCGGTGAGCCCGAGGGCCACCACCGTCGCCCAGGCCCAGCCGGCGGTGCGCACCGTCGTGCGCAGGAAGGCGTTGCCGATGAATCGGGTGGCAATGGCGATGACCAGCCAGGCGGTCGTCAGGTTGGCGACAATGCCCAGAAGGTAGCTGCGCGAGGGCCAGGTGACTTCGCGCATGATCCAGACCACCGGCCAGATCATCGCCACGAACAGGATCAGCCGCATCCGGCGGTGAATCATCACCCCGAGGCGCATCCGCCAGGTGGGCCAGCCTTCGCGCTCGCGCAGCCAGTCCTGCCACATCGGCGCCAGGAAGCGCGCGGCGAGGCTGGCCACGATCAGCAGCCCGGCCGCGATCAGAACCTGATAGGCGTTCCATGGCCGCAGCAGACCGATGAACGCATCCATGGCCCTTTCCCACAGGCCAAGGGCGATGTCCTGCGTGGCCTGCGCCGTTTCGGCGCCGCTCGGCGCTGCGTTCTGCGCCGCGGCTGCGGCAGCCACGGCATCGGCCGTCGTTTCAACGGGGGTGGTTGTATCGGCCATGTTTTCCTTTTCGGACAAGTCTGCCAAATGCGCGAGTCGCGGTCCAGAGGCAAACCTTGCGGCCCGGCCCGCGCGTCTGTATCTGATCGGGCATGAAACGGGTTTTCGACATGGACGATCGCGCGCGCCTGCCCTGGCGCTTTTTCGGTGCGCGCCGATCGGTGCTCGCGCGCCGCTGAGGCCCGCGCCACCGATCCACCCGAAACCCCATTCCCACAGGAGACAACCGCATGTCCGGGAAGACGCTCTACGACAAGATCTGGGATGCCCACGTCGCCCACGAGGCCGAAGACGGCACCTGCCTGCTCTACATCGACCGCCACCTCGTTCACGAAGTGACCAGCCCGCAGGCCTTCGAGGGGCTGCGCATGGCGGGCCGCAAGGTGCACGCCCCCGACAAGACCATCGCCGTGCCCGACCACAACGTGCCCACCACGCCCGACCGCGAGAACGGCATCGAGAACGAGGAAAGCCGCATCCAGGTCGAGGCGCTCGACCGCAATGCGCGCGAGTTCGGCATTCATTACTACCCGGTGACCGACATCCGGCAGGGGATCGTGCACATCGTCGGGCCCGAGCAGGGC
>RFKM01000182.1 GCA_003694465.1 Alphaproteobacteria bacterium | reverse complement strand
GAACAGATCGGCGCAGGTGGCGCCCGGGCGGGCGGCGGCCAGCCCCGCCTCGGTGGCGCGCCAGAGCCGGGCATGGGCGCGCCGGACGGCGTCAGAGGCAGGCCCGATGGCGATATTGCGGTCGAAATCGCAGAAATAGCCCCGCAGCATCGCCCCAGTGTCGAGCATCAGCACGTCGCCGGCGGCAAGCGGAGCGGGCCCGGGGGGCGAGATCACGTCGCCATAGCCGCCGGGCCCGGCGCCACCGACGAGATAGGGCACCGCCTCGGCGCCCTCTTCGAGAAGCGCGATGCGAAAGGCCCGAAAGGCCTCGGCCAGCGGCTGGCCCTCGTGCACGAGGCCCGGCAGGCGGGCAAAGGCGCGGCTGGCAACGGCGCAGATTTCGCCGATGGTCGCGATCTCGGCCGGGCTCTTGACCATCTGGAGGCGCTTGAGAAGCGGGCTGGCATCGGCCCATTCGGCCTCGAGCCGGGCACGCAGGGCCTCGAACTCGGTCAGCGCCATGCGCAGGCTCGCCTCCTCGCCCATCGCCATGCCGATGCGCGCGAAGGGGGCAAGGCGGCTGGCGAGCAGCGCCATCCCCTCGTTGCCGCCGGCCGGGGCGTCGAACACCTCGAGCGCGCCGATGAAGGCCTGCCCCATCAGCGCCGCCCCGATGCGCGGCACGATCGCCACCGGCAGCCCCTCGGCGGGGACGATGACATACCAGCGCCGGGTCGGGCTCTGCCAGAAGGCGGTGCGAAAGCCGGTGAACCAGTTGATGTCGGCCTCGGTGTTGAGAAACAGCGCGTCGAGCCCGGCGCCGTGCATCGCTTCCTGCGCGCGGGCGAGGCGGGCCTCGTATTCGGCGCGGGGAAAGTCAGTCATCGGCCGGCCCTTCCGACAGGACGATCAGCGCCCGCGCCCCCTCGGGCAGGCGCCCCTCGGCGCGCGCCGCCTCCAGCCCGGCCAGCCCCGCGCCCCCCGAGGGCGAGGTGGCCAGCCCCGCCTCGGCCAGACGCGCCGCCGCCGCCCGCCCCTCGTCCTCGCTCACCAGCACGAAGCGGTCGGCCGCGCGGGCGAGGGTTTCGAGGGCGGCGAGCGAGGGATCCTTGCAATCGAGCCGGCCCATCGACGAGACCGGCCCCGGCCCGCGCCGCGCCGCCCCCGCCTCGATCGAGCCGAACAGCGCCGGGGCGGCCTCCGGCTCGACGATGGTGATTTCGGGCCCGTCGCCCCAGGCCGCGCGCAGATGGGCGGTGACGGCGGCGGCCAGCCCGCCGACGCCGGCCTGCAGGAAGATCTGATCGACCGGATCGGTCTGGCCGGCGATCTCGGCGGCAAGGGCGGTGTAGCCTTCCATGACGGCGATGCCGCCGGCATAACCCTCCCATGTGCTGTCGGAAACCAGCGTCCAGCCCTCGGCGCGGGCGCGGCGGATCGCCCCTTCGAGGCTGGCCTCGTAATCCTGCCCCTCGATCACCACCTCGGCGCCCATCTCCCGCAGGCGCGCGGCAAAGCCCGCCGGGACGTTTTCCGACAGGTAGATCACCGCCCGCGCCCCGAAAGGCCGCGCCCCGGCGGCGAGGCTCAGCCCGTGGTTCCCGGCCGAGGAGGTGACGAAGGTGCGCCCCTCGAGGCGCCCGCCCGCCGCCTCGGCCTCCTGCGCCACCACGAAGGCCGCCCCCAGCGCCTTGAAACTGCCCAGCCCCATGCGCCCGCGCTCGTCCTTGACCAGAAGCGCGTCGAGCCCGAGGGCCTCGGCAAGGCCGGCATGAGAGACGAGCGGCGTCGGGGCATATTCAGGGCAGCGGGCGAGAAGCGCCATGACCCGCTCGGGGCTGGCCACCACCTTGCCCTCGGCAAAGACGAGCCCCTCGGGCAGCGCCTCTGCCCGCCGCCAGGGGTTGTCGATGATCCGCGCCATGGCCTTGCCCTCCTGCCGTTTCCGGCAGGCTGGCAGAATTCGCGGCGCGAGGCGAGTCCCTTCCTGGCCGGTCGCGGGGCGTCAGTCGATGCTTTCGCGGTCGACGACGAGCGTGCCGTCCGAGACCCGTTCCGACGGGTGGGTGATGACCCGGTCGCCCGGGGTCAGCCCGCCCAGAACCTGCGCCACCTCGGTATTGCGCCGACCGATCTCGACCTTGTGCCGCACCGCCCGGCCGTCTTCGACGACGAAAACCGCCCAGTCGGACCCCTCGCGGAAGAGCGCGCCGATCGGCACCAGAACCTCGTCGCTGCCCTGCCATTCGACGATGCGCAGGTAGACGCGGAAATTGTGCCCGAGCGAGGGGCGCGCCTCGGGGGGAGTGACGAAATCGAGCAGAACCCGCACCCGCTGCTCCTCGATGCCGAGGGCCGAAACCTTGGTGAAGGCGGCCGGTTCGATCTCGCGCACCCGCGCCTCGAGCTGGCCCTCGCCGCCCCAGCGCTCGACATGGGCCGGCGCGCCGGGGGCGAGGCGCACGGCATCGGTCGAAAGCAGATCGACGGTGATCTCGAGGTCGTTCGGCGGGCCGATGGTGAGCAGCCGCGCCCCGGCGCTGACCATCCGCGCGCTCATGTTGTCGACCGCCAGCACCTTGCCGGTGATCGGCGCGCGCAGGCTCATGCAGCACTCGCCCGCCGCATCGGTGCCTTGCTTGCCCGGGTCGGGGGCGATCAGCACCGCCTTCGCCGCGTCGAGCTCGCTTTTGCGCATCCGTTCGGTGGCGCGGGCGCTGTCGAACTTGGCGGCGGCGAGGTCAAGCGCCACTTCGGCTTCGTCGAGCTGGGCGTCGGAGGCCGAGCCGCGCTCGTGCAGGGCGTAGATCCGGTCGAACTGGCGCTGGGCGTTGGCCAGATCGGCCTCGGCGGCGCGGGTATTGGCCTCGGCCAGCGAAAGGGCGGCTTCGGCCTGGGCGACGGCGGCCTCGGCCTGGGCGCGGGCGCGTTCGTCGAGGAAGGCCGGCTCGCCCGGGGCGATGCGGGCGACGACCGTCTCGCCGGCGGTGACCGCATCGCCAACCTCGACCGGGCTGCGCTGGACCATGCCGGTGACCGGGGCGAACACCTCGTAGACATCGCGGATACGGGTCATCCCGTCGCCGTTGATCGTCACCTCGATCGGCCCGCGCACGATCTCGGCCAGATCGACGGGCACCAGCTCCGGCCGGGTCATCTCGTAGCCGGCGGCGCCGATGCCGGCGGCAACGAGAACGCCGAAGAGGACCGTCCGAAAACGCAAACGCATGTGTTTACTCCCTTGTTTTCATGACCGAGACGAGGTCCATCCGGTCGATCCGGCGGCGCACGAT
>RFKM01000181.1 GCA_003694465.1 Alphaproteobacteria bacterium | reverse complement strand
CCATCGGGCCTCAGCGCCTCGGCGCCGGCTTCGATCACCCGGGCGGCAAGGGGGATGTCGGCGGTCACCACCACGTCGCCGGGGCCGGCCCGCTGGGCGATCCAGATATCGGCGGCATCGGGCGTCGGCTCGACATAGACCATCTCGACAAGCGGGTTGCGCGAGGGCCGCAGCCCGCCGTTCGAGACGAAGACAACCCTTTCGCCATGTCGGGTGGCGACCTCTTCGGTTTCAGACTTGACCGGGCAGGCATCGGCATCGACGTAGATCATGCCCCCTGCTAGAGCCCCCGCCGCAGCGCCGCAAGGCTGGACAGCGCGCATTCGGCGGTGTTGACTGCGCCCATGATCCGCAATTTCGCCGACCACGCTTCGAACGAACGCACCTTTCTGGCCTGGGTGCGCACCGCGATCGCCATTGCCGGTTTCGGCATTGCCGGGGCGCGGGTCGGCGGCGGGCCGGCTAGCCCCTGGGCCGATTTCGCGGTGCTCGGAACCGGGGCGCTGCTGATCATCCTTGCCTATGTGCGGATGCGGCTGATCCGCGCCCGCCTCGACAGCGACGGCGAAGAACCCGACGAAAGCTCGGCTGCCGATGCCGCGCTGGTTCTGGTGGTGATTGCGCTGTTTGCCATGCTGGGGGCCTTCGGCCTGCGCCTGAGCGTCTGAGCGCGGGCTCAGCGCGTCTGCACCCAGGCGATGACCGCCGGAACGCTGAGAACGGACGCCGCCGTCGAAAGCAGGATCGCCGCCGAGGCCCGCTTCGGCACGATCCCGTAATGCTGGGCGAGGATATAGACGTTCCCGGCCACCGGAAGCGCCGCGCAGGCCACCATCACCCCGGCGGCATAGGGCTCGACCGGCAAGACCACGAAGGCCATGACGGCGACGGCCAGCGGGTGCAGCGCCAGCTTGGAAAAGGCCAACCACCCCGGCACGGCGATGTGATCGGCCGAGCGGCCCGCCAGCGAGGCGCCGATGGCAAAGAGCGCGCCGGGCGTTGCGGCATTGCCCAGCAGTTCGAGGCTGGCCCGGGCAACGCCGGGAAGGGGCCAGCCGGTGGCCGACCACGCCAGCCCCGCCACGATCGAGACGATCATCGGGTTGGCCGCGAGCCCCCGCGCCACCGAGAGCAGAACCGCCGGGCGCAGGCGTCCGTCGCGCCGGGCCGAAATGATGATCACGATCAGGCTCCCGAAGACGATGAGATCGGCCGAGAGCACCATCATCACCGGCCCGATCGCTTCGTCGCCCAACAGCAACGTCAGCATCGGCACGCCGAGAAAGCCGACATTTCCGACAACCCCGCACTGCGCCTCGATGGCCGCCTCCTCGACTCCGCGCCGGCGCAGGAGCGCAACGGCGGTGACCAGCAGGTAGACGGCGCCGGTGCCGGTGACATAGGCGAGGGTGAAGGTCGGGTCGAAAACCTCGGCAAGGTCAAGCCGGGCGGCAAACCGGAACAGCATCGCCGAGAGGGCGAAGTAGAAGACGAAGCGGGTCAACGCCGCCGTCGCTTCGGCACTGAAGGCGCCGCGCGCGGCGGCGCCGAACCCGAGGGCAACCACGACGAAAAACGGAATCGTCTGGGCCAGAACGTCGAGCATCGGCGCTCAGCCGCCGCCGATCAACGCGCCCGCGGCAAAGACCAGCGCGCCGCCGAGCACCACTTGGACGGTGGCACGCAGGAACGGGGTTTCCATGTAGCGGTTCTGGATCCAGGCGATTGCCCAGAGCTCGACGAAGACCACCGCCATGGCAATGGCCGTCGCCGTCCAGAAATGCGGGATCAGGTAGGGCAGGGCATGGCCGAGGCCGCCGGCGGCGGTCATCACCCCGGCTGCGAGGCCGCGCTTGAGCGGGCTGCCGCGCCCCGAAAGCTCGCCATCGTCGGAAGCGGCCTCGGTAAAGCCCATCGAGATGCCGGCGCCGATCGAGGCGGCCAGACCGACGAGGAAGGTGGTGTGGGTGTTCTCGGTGGCAAAGGCGGTGGCAAAGATCGGCGCAAGCGTCGAGACCGACCCGTCCATCAGCCCGGCCAGCCCCGGCTGCACCCAGGTCAGAACGAACTGCCGGTGCGCCTGCCGGTCCTCGGCGGCGCGCGCCTCGTCATCGAGATGCTCCTCGGCCAGCTCGCCGGCGACATGGCTGTGCCCGGCCTCGGCCATGGCCAGATCGCCCAGCAGCTTGCGGGTGTCGGCATCGGTGGTGCGGTCGGCGGCCTTGCGGTAGAAGATCTCCGCCTGCCGCTCCATGGCGCTGGCCTCTTCGCGGATGCGCTCGAGGCTGAGGTTCTCGACCAGCCACACCGGCCGGCGGGCGTAAAAGCCCGAAACGTGCTCGCGCCGGATCAGCGGGATCACGTCGCCGAAGCGGCGCTTGTGCGCCTCGATCAGCCGCTTGCGGTGTTCGTCCTCTTCCCGGGCCATTTCCTCGAACACCTTGGCCGAATTGGGATAATCCTTCTTCAGCCGGTCGGCATACTGGCGGTAGATGCGCGCGTCGTCTTCCTCGTTCGAGATGGCGAGGGCGAGGATTTCCTGTTCGCTGAGGTCTGAGAATCGGCGGCGACCGCCACTGACACCGGGGATCATCCGGGGGCCTCCTGTCTGGATCGGCGCAAAGGTAACGACTCTGGCCGATGCTGCAAGAGCCGAAACGCCGCGCCGCGGGCCCTGCCGTCAGTCGAGCCGGCGGACGTAGATGTGATTGCCCTCGCGCTTGGTCTCGAACAGCTTGAGCTCGCGGATCAGGTCGGAAAGCTTGGCCTTGCCATAGGTCCGGGTGTCGAAATCGCGCACGTCGGCCTGAATGGTCTGGCCGATGCGGCCGAGCTGATGCCACTCGCCATCCTGATCGATCTTGTCCATCGCCTTCAGGATCAGCGGCTGCGCCTCGATCGGCGGGCGCTTGGCGGGCTTGGCCTTCGGCGCCTCGCCGCGGGCGGCGGCCGGGGCCGGCTCTTCCTCGATGATGTTCTCGATCATCACGAAGCGGGTGCAGACGTTGCGCAGCGATTCCGGCGTCTTGCCCTCGCCGATGCCGATCACGTCAAGCCCCTGTTCGCGGATGCGGTTGGCCAGCGCGGTGAAGTCGCTGTCGGAGCTGACCAGCACGAAGCCGTCGAACCGGCCGGTGTGCAACAGGTCCATCGCGTCGATGACGAGGCCGATGTCGGAGGCGTTCTTGCCCTTGGTATTGGCGGTTTCCTGATGGGCGACGAGGCCCAGCGCATGCACCTTCTTCGCCCAGGGCTGAAGCCGCGAAGAGGCCCAGTCGCCATAGACGCGGCGCAGGGCCGGCTCGCCATAGGCGGTGATTTCCTTGAGAATCGCTTCGGCGTAACGGGCGGGAATGTTGTCGGCGTCGATCAGGACGGCGAGCAACGGATTGGATTTGTCTCTCATGGGCACGACCTAGGCCCCCGGCACGCCCGGCGCAAGGGCCTTGGTCCTGATCCTAGCGCTTGTAGCGGGTGTGACAGGCCTTGCAGGCTCCGGCGAGCTGGCCGACGGCAGCGCCGAGCGATTCGGGTGAATCGATGCCGCCGGCGGCGTCGGCGGCCGCCTTCAGGGCCGCGGCGCGCGCGGCGAAGTCGTCCCAGTTCGTCCAGATCTCGTCGGACGCCTTGCTTTCCGGATCGTGTGCGGGTTTTTCGAACACGCCGGGCACCAGCGCCGCCTTTGCCGAGATCTTGCCGGCAAGGGCCCGGGCCTCTTCGGCATCGAAGGCCGACTTGCCCTTGGCCATTTCCACGAGGCGCTTCATGTTCGCGCCGATCAGCCCCATGGTTTCCTGCCGCTTGCGCACATCCGGGTTCATGGCAAAGGCGAGGGCCGCGCCGGTGGTGGCAAGGGCACAGAGCATGGCGATGGCGAAACCGGTCTTGCGCAAGGTGCTGTCCTCCGTCTTGTGCTGTCGTGGCGCGGAAGGTAACGGCGGGGGCCGGCCTGTCCAGCCAAAAAAACGTGAGCCGGGGGTCGACTCCGGGGGCGACAGGTGAGAACATAAACGGAACATTTACCCGACTCATGATACCCCGATGCCGCCGAAGCGCTTTCTCAGCCTCTGGTTTCCGCATCTCGCCGCCGAACGGCTCTTGCGGGTTGAACGCGGCCTCGGCCCCGGGCCGCTGGCGGTGGTGGGCGAGCGGGGCGGCGCGCAGGTTCTGGTCTCGCTCAGCCCCGAGGCGCAGGCGCAGGGGTT
>RFKM01000002.1 GCA_003694465.1 Alphaproteobacteria bacterium | reverse complement strand
GAAGAACATCCCGGAAGAGGCGCTGGCCGCGGTTTCGGAAACCCGCGAGCCCGACAAGCTGGCCGATCTGGTCGCCGGGCATCTGGGCGTCGACGTGGCCCAGAAGCAGGACCTGCTCGAGACCCTCGCCATCGACCAGCGCCTCGAAAAGGTCTATGGCCTCATGCAGGGCGAAATGAGCGTTCTGCAGGTCGAGAAGAAGATCAAGAGCCGCGTCAAGAGCCAGATGGAGCGCACCCAGCGCGAGTATTACCTCAACGAGCAGATGAAGGCGATCCAGAAGGAGCTGGGCGAAGACGGCGAGGGCCAGTCCGAGCTCGACGAGCTGGAAAAGCGCATTCAGGAAACGAAGCTCTCGAAGGAGGCGCGCGAAAAGGCCGAGGCCGAGCTGCGCAAGCTGCGCAACATGAGCCCGATGAGCGCCGAGGCGACGGTGGTGCGCAACTACCTCGACTGGCTGCTCTCGATCCCGTGGGGCGTGAAGAGCCGCGTCAAGAAGAACCTCGCCGCCGCCCAGAAGGTGCTCGACGCCGACCACTACGGCCTCGAGAAGGTCAAGGAGCGGATCGTCGAATATCTCGCCGTGCAGCAGCGCTCGAAAAAGCTGAAGGGGCCGATCCTGTGCCTCGTCGGCCCGCCGGGCGTGGGCAAGACCTCGCTGGGCAAGTCGGTGGCGCGGGCCACGGGGCGCGAATTCATCCGCATCAGCCTTGGCGGCGTGCGTGACGAGAGCGAGATTCGCGGCCATCGGCGCACCTATATCGGCTCGATGCCGGGCAAGATCATCCAGGCGATGAAAAAGGCCAAGACGACCAACCCGCTGATCCTGCTCGATGAAATCGACAAGATGGGGCACGATTTCCGCGGCGATCCGGCCAGCGCCATGCTCGAGGTGCTCGACCCGGAGCAGAACGCGACCTTCGTCGATCATTACCTCGAGGTGGAATACGACCTCTCGAACGTGATGTTCCTGACCACGGCCAACAGCTACAACATGCCCGGCCCGCTGCTCGACCGGATGGAGATCATCCCGCTCGCCGGCTACACCGAGGACGAAAAGCGCGAGATCGCGCGCCAGCACCTCGTGCCGAAGCAGATCAGGAACCACGGCCTGAAGAAGGGCGAATTCGAGATCACCGACGAGGCGCTGACCGACATCATCCGCTACTATACCCGCGAGGCGGGGGTGCGCAGCCTCGAGCGCGAGATCGCCAAATGCGCCCGCAAGGCGGTCACGAAGATCGTGCGCGGCGATACCGACAAGGTGGTGGTCACGCCCGAAAGCCTCGAAGACTTCCTCGGGGTGCGGAAATACCGCTATGGCCTCGCCGAGAAGGAAGACCAGATCGGCGTCGTCACCGGGTTGGCCTGGACGTCGGTGGGGGGCGATCTGCTCTCGATCGAGGCGCTGCGCCTGCCGGGCAAGGGCCGGATGAAGACCACCGGCAAGCTCGGCGACGTGATGAAGGAATCGATCGACGCCGCCTCGAGCTTCGTGCGCTCGATCGCGCCGGAGATCGGCATCAAGCCGCCGCAGTTCGAGAAGTGGGACATCCACGTGCACGTGCCCGAGGGCGCCACGCCCAAGGACGGCCCCTCGGCGGGCATCGCCATGGTCACCTCGATCGTCTCGGTGCTCACCCAGATCCCGGTGCGCAAGGACATCGCCATGACCGGCGAGGTCACGCTGCGCGGCAATGTGCTGCCGATCGGCGGGCTGAAGGAAAAGCTCCTCGCCGCGCTCCGGGGCGGCATCAAGACGGTGCTGATCCCGGCCGAGAACGAGAAGGACCTCGCCGAGATCCCCGACAACGTGAAGGAGGGGCTCGAGATCGTTCCGGTCAGCCATGTGCGCGAGGTGCTCAAGCGCGCGCTCGTGCGCCAACCCGTGCCGATCGAGTGGGACGAGGCCGCCGAAGAGGCCGCCGCCGCGTCGCTCAAGGCCAAGGCGGACGAGGCCGGACAGATGGCGCACTGAGCCTGCCGGGCGGCGCGGCCCGTCCTGCGCGGTCCGGCCGGTAAGGGATGCCATGACATCGCGCGGCGCTACCCTTGCGGGTGGCGCCGCGTCTTTTGTTGTTGTGGAACCGGCGCGATTTTCGCGCTAGACTTCGCAGAGCGAAACAACAGGGCAGGGGGCAGAACCATGGCCAGGGCAACCACGTCAACCCGCAAGAAGACGGCAACGGCGAAGACGACGCGCAAGACATCGGCGCCGAAAACGACGCGCACAGCCTCGACAAAGGCAAAGACCACGACGCCGCGTGCGACGACGGCAAAGGCGGCGGCAAAGACGGCGCCAACGACGCCCGCGCCCGCGCCGGCTCCCGAGGCGACCTCCCCCGAGGCGGTCAAGCGGGTGCTGCGCAAGCGCGATCTGTTCGAGCGCGTCAAGGCCCGGGCCTCGGGGGTCAAGGGCAGCGACGTGCGCACGGTGCTCGACGCCGCGCTCGAGGAGTTGGGCGCGCTCATGGAAGCGGGCGACAGCCTCAATGCCCCGCCCCTCGGGACGTTGCGAATCCAGAAGCGCAATGAGAAGGCCGGTGGCATGGTTCTGGTGGCCAAGCTGCGCCGGAAAAACCGCGGCGGCGGCGGCAAGGACCCCCTTGCAGAGGCCGCCGAGTGAGGCTAAAAGCCCCGGGCGTTGGGTGATTAGCTCAGTGGTAGAGCGCTTCGTTCACATCGAAGATGTCGGGGGTTCAAATCCCTCATCACCCACCACCTCTTCTTCCTGAACGGCGGATATTGCGGCGGGAGCGCTGCCGATGTTTCCCGAAATCGTCGTGCTGCGTCACGGGCAAACCGAATGGAACCGCGCCCGGCGCTGGCAGGGCGGGCTCGATTCTCCACTGACGGCGCTCGGCCGCGAACAGGCCCGGCGCATGGGCGCGGTCCTGCGCGAAGCGGAAATCGGCCCGGCGAGCCACGCTGCCTTTGTCAGCCCCCTCGGGCGCACGCTGGAGACCGCGCGGCTGGCGCTGGGGCCCGACTGGCCCCTGCGCCCCGACCCGCGCCTGCGCGAGATCGGGGTCGGCGCCTGGCAGGGCTGGACGCTGGAGGAAATCCGCGCCGCCGCCGGCCTGCCGGAGGGAGCCTCGATCTTCGATTACTACCGCGCCGCGCCGGGGGGCGAGGGGTTCGAGGCGCTGGCGGCGCGGGCGCGTGCCTTTCTCGAAAGCCTCGAGGGGCCGGCGGTGATCGTCACCCACGGGATGACCTCGCGGATGCTGCGCACTCTGGCCAGCGGCGGCGATCCGGCGCAGATCGACGCGCTGCCGGGCGGACAGGGCGTCGTCTTCCGCGTGCGCGCCGGGGTGCACGAGGTGCTGGGCGCGGCCTGACCGGCTTGCAGGGGGGCTTGTGCCCGCCCCGGTTTCGGGTCTATGACCGCGCCGGCGGGGTGATTAGCTCAGTTGGTAGAGCGCTTCGTTTACACCGAAGATGTCGGGGGTTCGAGTCCCTCATCACCCACCATATTTCAATTGGTTACGAGCCTTTCTTGATGTGGTTTGTGGCTGTGTCAGGGCCGTTCTGCCCCTCGGCCTTCGACTGCGATCCAAAGCGGTTTTCTGCCGGCGGAGCACGAGACGCCGATCGGGAGAGGCAAGGGCGCAGTTACGGAGGAGTCTTGTCGTGCTGGCGCCCTTTCGATCAGAGGGCGCCGGGCCGGCGGCGCTGGCCTTCCCGGAATCTACGACTCCAGATTCCTGGATTCGTTACAGACCGGCAGGACCACGCGAAACGCGCGAATCTTTCGGCGCGCCTCACCTTCGCGCCTGCAGATCGTGAGGGCATGCGCCCGCCCCGGGGGCTTGGGCGGCTCTGAGCCCGGGCTACTGGAACCGATGGGAGGTGCGGCGCGTCAGTTCTTCGCCGCAACGACGCGGGGCAGGCGCCAGCGCAGCTTCGTCCAGTCACGGTGGCCGAGAATCATCGAAACCGTCTGGAAACGGAAGCCCTGGGCACGCAGCCCGTCGAGGGTGGCGGGCATGGCCCGGATCGTCGGGCCGTGGATGTCGTGGCTGAGGATGATCGCTCCCGGGGCCGCGCCGGAGAGGATCCGCCGCGCCACCACGTCGCTTCCCGGGCGGCGCCAGTCCTCGGGGTCGACCGACCACAGGATCGTCGGCATGTCGCGCTCGGCGGCGACCATCTGCCGCTGGCTCCGGGTCATCGCGCCATAGGGGGGGCGCATGGTGACGGGGATGCGCTGCACCGCCTTGTAGATCGCCTCGGAAGTTCGGTCGAGCTCGCGCAGCACCGAGGCCTTGCCGAGCTTCGACAGGAAGGGGTGGCGCCAGGTATGGTTGCCGATCTCGTGGCCCTCGTCGACCATGCGTTTGACGATGTCGGGGTAGCGGGCGACGTTCCGGCCGATGACATAGAAGGTGGCGCGAATCCGCCGGGCCTTGAGCATGTCGAGCAGCTGCGGGGTGTGAACCGGGTGCGGGCCGTCATCGAAGGTGAGCGCCACGACCCGGCGCCGGGTCTTGACAGCGGTGACGGTGATCAGCCGTTCGGTGGCAAGATCGTCGGGCAGGGCAATCGCCCCCGCCGAGAGCGCGGCGCCGGGCGCGAGAATGGATGCGCCCGCAATCGCCGCGCCCGATCCGAGGATCAGGTCGCGTCTTTTCAATGGTCCAGCCCCCCCAGGCCAGTCTTTGCAATATCTTGCGGGCAGGATTTCAAGCACTGCGCGAAGGAGCAACGCCGGGGCGGGCGTGCGACGAATCGCCGGGGCGCACTGTTGCGCAGGGCACACGGATTCGCGCAGGGCGTGTATGGGCGGGGTTGCAATAGTGAAAGCGGCTATTCCGATTCGATCCGTGGCCGACAAGGCGTCGGGCCGGGCGGCCCGCCGCGCCGGGCCGGGCCCCG
>RFKM01000180.1 GCA_003694465.1 Alphaproteobacteria bacterium | reverse complement strand
TCCGAAAGCGGGTTGGTCTGGTCCATGAACTGGCTGAGCTGGCTCGAGCCGAAGAACTCGCGCACCGCCGCCGCCGCCGGCTTGGCGTTGATCAGGTCCTGCGGCATCACCGTGTCGATCTCGACCGAGCTCATCCGCTCCTTGATCGCCCGCTCCATGCGCAGAAGGCCGACGCGATACTGGTTTTCCATCAGCTCGCCGACCGACCGCACGCGGCGGTTGCCGAGGTGGTCGATGTCGTCGACCTCGCCCCTGCCGTCGCGCAGCTCCACCAGCGCCTTGACGCAGGCGATGATGTCTTCGCGATCGAGAACCCGCTGGGTGTCGGGCTTGTCGAGGTTCAGGCGCATGTTCATCTTCACGCGGCCGACCGCCGACAGGTCATAGCGCTCGCTGTCAAAGAACAGGCTGTCGAACAGCGCCGAGGCGGCCTCGACGGTGGGCGGCTCGCCCGGACGCATCACGCGGTAGATGTCCATGAGCGCGGTCTCGCGGTTCATGTTCTTGTCCACCGCCATGGTGTTGCGGATGTAGGGGCCGACGTTGACATTGTCGATGTCGAGCACCGGGATCTCGGTGAAGCCGGCATCGAGCAGCTCCTTGAGGGTGCCGCCGACGACGTTGCCGTCCTTGTCGGTCTCCCAGGTCAGCTCGTCCCCGGCCTCGACATAGATCGCGCCGGTTTCCTCGTTGATGATGTCCTTCGCCGCGAAACGCCCGATGATCTGCTCGAAGGGCACGAGAATCTCGGTGATCTTGCCCTCGTCGATGATCTTCTTGACCATGCGCGGGGTCATCTTCTGGCCCGCCTCGCAGATCACTTCGCCGGTGGCGGCATCGACGAGGTCGATCGACGGACGGGTGCCGCGCAGCCGCTCGGGGAAGAACTTGGTGACCCAGCCCTTGCCCTTTTCGAGCCGGAAATTCACCGTGTCGTAATAGGCATCCATGATGCCTTCCTGATCGAGGCCGAGGGCATAGAGCAGGGTCGTCACCGGCAGCTTGCGGCGCCGGTCGATGCGGGCATAGACGATGTCCTTGGCGTCGAACTCGAAGTCGAGCCAGGAGCCGCGGTAGGGAATGATCCGGCAGGCAAAGAGCAGCTTGCCCGAGGAATGGGTCTTGCCCTTGTCATGGTCGAAGAACACGCCCGGCGAGCGGTGCATCTGGGAAACGATGACCCGCTCGGTGCCGTTGACGATGAAGGTGCCGTTCTGGGTCATGAGCGGCATGTCGCCCATGAACACGTCCTGCTCCTTGATGTCCTTCACGCTCTTGGCGCCGGTGTCCTCGTCGACGTCGAAAACGATCAGGCGCAGGGTCACCTTCAGCGGCGCCGCGTAGGTCATGTCGCGCTGCTGGCATTCCTCGACGTCGTATTTCGGCGGTTCGAGCTCGTATTTGACGAATTCGAGCACCGCCGTCTCGTTGAAATCCTTGATCGGGAAGACCGACTGGAAGACGCCCTTGATCCCCTCGCCATCGGCCGGCTCCGGCCCGTCGCCCGATTTCAGGAACAGATCGTAAGAGCTTTTCTGCACTTCGATCAGGTTCGGCATCTCGAGGACTTCGCGGATCTTGCCGTAGTAGCGACGAAGACGTTTCTGGCCGAGGTAGGACTGCGCCATGAGGTGATCACCTTTCTTTTCTCACTGACACGCAAGTCCGCCGGGCCTCGGCTTGCGCACCGCTCGAAACAGGGGGTTCGGATCCATACCAGGAAACCCTCCCACAGGTTCCCACCCGATCCGCGAACCGCGCCTTGGGAAAGGCTCGCATGAGCCCTTGCCAAGACAGGTTCGGCCGGGACCGGATTTCTCCGGACCCAGCCTCGAATTCATGCGAAGGCCGTCAGCCCCGCCACGGCCATCAGGCCAGTTCAACCTCGGCGCCAGCCTCGGTGAGCTTTTTCTTGATCTCTTCGGCCTCGTCTTTCGACACGCCTTCCTTGATCTTGCCGCCCGACTCGACGAGGTCCTTGGCTTCCTTGAGGCCAAGGCCGGTGATGCCGCGGACTTCCTTGATGACCGCGATCTTGTTGCCGCCGGCCGATTTCAGCACGACGTCGAACTCGGTCTTTTCCTCGGCGGCCGCGCCACCGGCGTCGCCCGCCGGGCCAGCCATCACGACAGCGCCGCCAGCGGCGGGCTCGATGCCGTATTCGTCCTTGAGGATGGTTTTCAGTTCCTGCGCCTCGAGAAGGGTCAGACCCACGATCTCTTCGGCAAGTTTCTTCAGATCAGCCATTTTGCTTTCCGTTCTTTCAGATGTGTTCCAACGTCCGGGCGGTCGGCCCGACGAAGTCCTCTTGGTTGCTCACGCAGCCTTTTCCTCGATGGTCGAGAGGATGGATGCGATGTTCGAAGCAGGTGCGCCAATGGCCCCGGCGATGTTGGAAGCGGGCGCGCCAATCTGCGACACGATCTGAGCGATGAGCTCATCACGCGACGGCATGGCAGCGACGGCCTTCACACCGGCCTGGTCCAGAATCGTCTCGCCCATCGCGCCGCCAAGGATCTCCAGCTTGCTGTTTTCCTTGGCGAACTTTTCCATGACCTTGGCCGCGGCCACAGGGTCTTCGGAATAGGCGAGAACGGTCATGCCCGTGAGGAATTGCGCGATCGGGGCGACCGGCTTTCCCTCCAGGGCGATCTTGGCGAGCCTGTTCTTGGCGACACGAACCGCGCCGCCAGCTTCACGCATCTGGCCACGCAGGTCCTGCATCTCGGCAACCGTGAGGCCCTCGTAGTGCGCGACCACGATGACGCCAGAGCTTTCGAAGATCTGGCCGAGTTCCTCGACCACTTTCTCTTTCTGGGCTCTATCCACAGTTTCACTCCAGGTATGGGAGGCTCGGGGCCCCCCGGCTCTTGTTTCACCGGGGCGCGAACCCCGATGTTGCGGGTCCGTACGGGTCCGTCCAAGCCACCCCGGGAAGCGCAGGCTACCCGAAGAAATCTCTTTCTTTCCCGTCTCGGGCAGGACTTATGGATTGCTCCACCCACCGTCTCGGACGTACACAAAACAGCGCGCGACGAATCGCACGCTGAATTGCTTCGGGTCGTTTAAGGCGAAAAGCAGGCGCTGGCAACCCCCCGGCACGCCGGCCGGGATTTACCCCCGGGTCACCATATTGCGGTATTCATTCTGCGCGAATCCGTGCGATATTGCAACAAGAGCACCTGCCATCCACGCCGAAAGGCACCAGGCCGAAGGTCAGGCCATGCCCGAAAAGGAACGTTTCATGCGATTGACGCCGCCCACCCCCCTCTCACGCCGCGGCGCCCTTTCGCTGCTGGCCGGCTTCGGGGCGGCGGGTCTGATCTCGTGCAGCCCGGCCGGAGATGCCATCGCCGTCCACCCCGAGCCCGATCCTCTCGCCGCCTTCCGCTTCCCGCTCGGCGCGGGGGCGGATGTCTGGTCGCCCCACCTCGGGCCTTCGCGGAACGGGCCGAACACGCGCTGGCTCGCGCTTTCCTCGGGTGGAGAGGACGGGGCTTTCGGCGCCGGTGCCCTTGTCGGCTGGACGGAGGCCGGAACGCGTCCTCGGTTCGATGTGGTCACCGGCGTCTCGGCGGGGGCACTCATCGCACCGCTCGCCTTTCTTGGCGCCGAGTGGAACGGCCTGCTCAAGCAGATCTTCACCGAGGGCGAGATTCGTGACCTCGTGAAGCTCGACATCGCCGGCATTGCCTTCGGGCCGGCGCTGTTCGACACCCGGCAGCTCGATGCCCTGATCGCCACCCATGTTACCGAGGCGATGATCGCCGACGTCGCCCGCGAACATGCCGCCGGACGGCGGCTTCTGGTGGTGACGACCGACCTTGCCCGCGCCCGCGGGATGGTCTGGAACATGGGCGCGCTGGCCGAGGCCGGGCGGGTCGATCTGTTTCGGGGCGTCATTCGCGCCTCGGCCTCGCTGCCCGGCCTGTTCCCGCCGGTGGAACTTTCCTACGAAATCGGCGGCAAGCTCTACCGCGAAACCCATATCGACGGCGGCGTGAAGATGCAGATCCTCGCCGTGCCGCCTTTCGCCCTTGCCCGGCCGGGCCGGCCCTTCGGCGTCGAAACCTTCTATCTTCTGGTCAACAATACGCTCGACCCCGCGCCGCAGGTGCCCGGGCGCCAGACGGTCATCATCAGCGATCAGGCGCTCTCCGAACTGGTGCGCACCAGCACCAAGACCATGGTCGAAGCCGCCCGCGTCTATGGACGGACGACCGGAACGCGGGTTTTCGTCGCCGATGTGCCGGCCGAGCTCAGCGCCGACTATGACCCGATGCGCCGGTTCGACCGGCAATACATGAACAAGCTGTTCGAGCGCGGTTATCAGCTGGGCGCCAGCGGGAAGCTCTGGAGCGGCGGGCGCGGATGACCTCACCCGGCAAGAAAAAGGCGCCCGCGAGGGGCGCCTTTCGTTGCTTCCAGTCGCTCGGCTTCAGTTGCCGGTGGCGTTCTCGACATTGATCGAAACGCCCGGACCCATCGTCGACGACAGCGAAACCTTCTTCATGTAGGTGCCCTTGGCGCCGGCGGGCTTGGCCTTGTTCACCGCATCGACGAAGGCGCGCACGTTTTCGGCCAGCGCCTTTTCGTCGAAGGAAGCCTTGCCGATGCCCGCATGCACGACGCCGGCC
>RFKM01000179.1 GCA_003694465.1 Alphaproteobacteria bacterium | reverse complement strand
GCCGCGAATCGTGCCGTATCCGGTTTCGATCCCCCAGATCGCGGCGACGATTTCGGATTCGACGCCGAAGCGGGTTTCCAGCGCGTTGAATAGCGCCCGGTGTTCGCGCAGGGCGCGCCGGCCCTTGCGAATACGATCTTCCGAGGTGGTGATGTCGAGATAGTCCCTGATCGGGCGGGTGAACTCCGTCTGCCCGGCTTGCCGTTCGAGAACGTCGGGGCGGAAGGCGATGTGCGGTCGGGTGCGATCGAGAATGGCCTCGCTGATCCGGCCTTCCCGGGCGCGAGCGCGCATCGGCCCATCGAGCCAGGCCAGAAAGTCGCCGCCTTCGATGCGCTCCGGCATGTCGCCCCTCCCGCCGTTGGTGGTGCGCGGGCACCCGGATCATTTTCGCCTGCGGCGCACCTTTCTTTCAAGGGCCTGTTTCTTCGCCTTCGCGCGCCCCTTCATGCGCCCGCCGCTGCGCCTGCCCCGACCCGGCACGCGTGGCACCGGCTTGCCGTCGATCTCAAGCAGCTCGAGAATCAGCCCGCCCGTGACGGGGTCGGCCTCGCTCAGGCGCACGAGCACCGGGGTGCCGATGCCAAGGCGCAGGCCCGAACGCTCGCCGGTGAGGGTCTGCTCATCGGCATCGAAGCGGAAATATTCCGTGCCGATGGAGGCGACGGGCACGAGTCCGTCGGCCCCGGTCTCGTCGAGCCGCACGAACAGGCCGAAGCGCAGCACCCCCGAGATGCGGCCGGAAAACTCGCTTCCCGTGCGCTCGGCGAGGTAGGCGGCGAGGTAACGGTCGGCGGTGTCGCGCTCGGCGGCCATCGAGCGGCGCTCGGTCTCGGAGATGTGCTCGGCGGTGGCGGGGAGCATCTCGATATCTTCGGGGCTGAGCCCGTCCTTGCCCCAGCCGTGGCCCGAGATCAGCCCGCGATGCACGATCAGGTCGGCATAGCGGCGGATCGGCGAGGTGAAATGGGCGTAATTCTTCAGCGCAAGGCCGAAATGGCCGAAATTCTCGGGGCTGTAATAGGCCTGCGTCATCGAGCGCAGGGTCGTCAGGTTGATGAGTTCGTCGAATTCGGTGCCCTCGGCCTGGGCCAGCAGCGCATTCAGGTGCCGGGTTTTCAGAACCTGCCCCTTGGCGAGCGTGAAACCGGAAGCCTGGGCCACCTCGCGCAGCGCCTCGAGCTTTTCGGGGCTGGGCTCTTCGTGCACCCGATAGAGCAGCGGCTGGCGCAGGCGCGCCAGTTCCTCGGCGGCCGAAACATTGGCGAGGATCATCATCTCCTCGATCAGCCGGTGCGCGTCGAGCCGCTCGGCAAAGCGCACGCTTTCAACCTTGCCATCGTCGGACAGGACGATCTTGCGCTCGGGCAGGTCAAGATCGAGCGGTTGCCGGCGCTCGCGGGCGCGGCGCAAGGCCCGGTAGGCGGCGAAAAGCGGGTGGATCACCTCGTCAAGCAGCGGCGCGCAGGCTTCGTTCGGGGCGCCGTCCTCGGCGGCCTGAACCTCGTGGTAGTTGAGCGAGGCGCGCGATTTCATCAGCCCGCGCACGAAGCGGTGTGATCGCTTTTCGCCGGCGGCGTCGATGACCATGCGCACGGCGATGCAGGCGCGCGGCACCCCCTCGTGCAGGCTGCACAGATCGCCCGAAAGCCGGTCGGGCAGCATCGGCACGACGCGATCGGGGAAATAGGTGGAATTGCCGCGCTTGCGGGCCTCGCGGTCGAGGGCCGAGCCGGGGGTGACGTAATGGGCCACGTCGGCGATCGCCACCCAGATGATGAAACCGCCGGGGTTTTTCGCATCGTCGTCGGGTTCGACGAAGACCGCATCGTCATGGTCGCGGGCATCGGCCGGGTCGATGGTGACGAAGGGCAGGGGGCGCAGGTCTTCGCGCCCCTTGAGCCCGGCGGGTTTGAGCGCGTCGGCCTCGGCGATTACTTCGTCGGGAAAGTCGTCGGGAATGCCATGCTGGTGGATGGCGATGAGGCTGACGGCGCGCGGGGCGGTCGGATCGCCCAGCCGTGCAACGACTTTCGCCTTCGGAAGGCCCATCCGCGCGCGCGGGCCGGTCTGCTGCGCCTCGACGAGTTCGCCGTCGCGGGCATCGTTGGTGGCGCCCGGCGGCACCAGCCATTCGAGCTGCGCCCCCTTGTCGATCGGCACCACGCGCCCGCCCTCGGCGCTCTTGCGGAACACGCCGAGAATGCGCCGCGCCGCAACCCCGATCCGGCGGATGAGCCGCGCTTCGTAGTCGATGTCGTCGCCGCGCACCTCGGTCAGCCGGCACAGAACCCGGTCGCCCGGTGCGAGGGCCGGATCGCCCGGTTTCGGCACGAACAGCACCCGCGGCGGCGCGCCTTCGCCATGCCATTCGAGCGGGCGGGCCATGAGTTCGCCATCGGGCAGCGGCGGCAGGATTTCCAGCACCGCGACCGGCGGCAGCTTGTCGGCATCGCGATAGGTCTTCTTGCGGCGCGCCAGCTGTCCGGCGTTTTCAAGCTCGCGCAGGAGGCGCTTGAGCTCGATCCGGTCCGCGCCCTTGATGCCGAAGGCCTTGGCGATGTCGCGCTTGCTGGTGAGCGCGGGGTTCTCCTCGATCCAGTCGAGGATGTCCTGTTTGGAAGGAAAACGTTTCATGCCTCGCCCCTAGCATGCCGGCGCGGCGGCGTCAGCGGGAAAGGTCGGCGGCGGTGTCGACATCGGCCATTTCGGGCAGAAGGCCGAGGCGCAGGCCGGGCATCGTTGCCAGTGTGTCGGCCAGCGCATGTTCGCCCGACCAGCGCACGCCGCGCAGGAACCCCGCGCCGATGCGGACGCCGCCCCGCCGCCCGATCGCCCAGTAGCCGCCATCGGGGGCCGGGCCGATCACCGCGTCGCTGCCCGACAGGCGGCGAAAGGCCGCGGCGATGAGCGGCGCCGAAAGGCCGGGAATGTCGCTGCCGACGATCAGGACGGACGACGCCGGAAAGGCGCGAAAGACCCGGGCCATCCGCGCGCCAAGATCGCCCGGCCCCTGCGCGAGGCGCGGCAGGGGCGGCAGCGCCGGGCTGGCAAGGTCGCGGTCGGGGGCAACGGCGAGAATCGTCTCCCATCGCCGGCTCTGGCAGGCGCGCACCGTCTGCGCCAGGTTGTGCCGAAACCACCAGGCCGCCCGGGTCATGCCGATCTCGCGCCCGAGCCGGGTCTTGACGCGCCCGGCCACCGGCACCTTGGCCATGACCACCAGTTTCGGGCGGTTCGCCGCAGGCCTCACGCGAAATAGCTCTCGATGATCCGGGCGTAGACCCGCTTGAGCTGGCGGATCTGTTCGACATCGACCCGTTCGTCGACCTGGTGCATCGTCTTGCCGACGAGGCCGAACTCGACGACCGGGCAATGGTCTTTCACGAAACGGGCGTCGGACGTGCCGCCGGAGGTGGACAGAACCGGGCGCACCCCGGTTTCGGCCTCGACGGCGGCGGAAACGAGGTCTGAAAGCGGGCCCGGGCGGGTCAGGAAGCTCTCGCCCGAGACCTTGATCTCGACAGCAATCTTCACGCCGCTTTCCGCTTCGGCCCGGGCCGCTTCCTGCCGCAGCCAATCCGAAAGGCTCGCCGAGTCATGGGCATCGTTGAACCGGATGTTGACCGTGGCGCGGCAGGTGGCGGGAATGACGTTCGTTGCCGGGTTGCCGGTGTCGATGGTGGTGACGGCGAGGGTCGAGGCGTCGAAATGCTCGGTCCCCTCGTCAAGGACATGGGCATCGAGCCGCGCCATCAGCCGCGCCAGCACCGGAACCGGGTTCCGGGCCCGGTGCGGATAGGCCGAATGCCCCTGCACCCCGGTGGCGGTGAAGAACGCGGTGAGCGAACCGCGCCGGCCGATCTTGATCATCTCGCCCATGCGCTCGGGGCAGGTGGGCTCGCCGACGATACAGGCGCTCATGCGCTCGCCGTTCTCGTCCATCCAGTCGAGCAGGGCGCGGGTGCCGTCAACGGCGTCGCCCTCTTCGTCGCCGGTGATGGTCAGCACCAGCGCCGCGTCATCAGGCAGGCTCGGGGCGGCGTCGATCGCGGCGGCGACCCATGCGGCAACGCCCGATTTCATGTCGGACGCCCCGCGGCCCCAGATCTGCCCGTCGCGCTCCTCCGCGCCGAAGGGATCGACGCTCCAGTCGGCGCGATCGCCCACCGGCACCACGTCGACATGGCCGTTGAAGCCGAGCGCGCGCGCCGCGCCCTTCGGGCCGAACCGGGCAAAGAGGTTGGCAATGCCGCCCCGATCGACGCGGGTGCAGGTGAAGCCGGCCTCGGAAAGGCGCGCCTCGAGCAGCGCGAGGGTTCCGGCCTCGTCTGGCGTTACCGAGGGGCAGCGGATCAACGCGCGCGTCAGTTCAACGGGGTCGGTCACGGGCATCGGGGTCTCCTGTCGTTCCGCCCGGTGATACACCGCCCCGCGCCAGCTCGCAAACCGCCTCTCGCAAGCCGGGCGAGGTGCAATTAACCTCTTAACAAATCGGCATTTTTCGGCCATGTCGGAGGAAAGAACAGAACCGAGGCAGGTCAAGGGCCAAAGGCGCACAACATAAGCGTCGGTCCACGAGCGGAACACCAAGATATGGGCCCCGGCCCGTCGGTGATTGCTGACGCCTGCGCAAGAGGCAGAGAGCAGGAAGCCGGGCATGGCAGGATATCGTCGGCCAGAACGCGGGGTGCGGGCATGAGCTGGATTGCCCTGACCGATGGCGCGCATCCGGTATTCAACATCCGTGGCATCGGTGTCGATCCCGGCGCCCCCGGCGCGCGCGGGCCGATGCAGGACGACGAACTCCTGCCGGTCGGCACGATGATGCTCGAGTTTCGGTCGATGGCGGCCGAAGGCGGCGAACAGGTCATTCTGGCCTATCGCCGTCATCGGGACTGGACGCGCGAACTCCGGCTCGCGCT
>RFKM01000178.1 GCA_003694465.1 Alphaproteobacteria bacterium | reverse complement strand
TCCCCGCCCCGGCGCGGCGCTCGCCCGAGAGCGCGTCGAGCAATTCGTCCTGCCCGTTGCCGGCAACCCCGCCGATGCCCAGCACCTCGCCGGCGCGCAGATCGAACGAAACATCGCTGAGGGGCGTTCCGAAATCGGAAGCCGCCGGCAGCGTCAGCCCCCGCACCGACAGCAGGATAGCCCCGGTCTCGCCGCCGTCGCGCTCGGGGCGATGCAGCGCCGTGCCGACCATCATCTCGGCCAGCTCGCGCGCCGATTTCTCGCGCGGGTCGCAGGTGGCCACCACCTTGCCATGGCGCAGAACCGTCGCCTCTTCGCACAGGGCGCGGATTTCCTCGAGCTTGTGGGAGATGTAGAGAATCGACGTGCCCTCGGCGGCCAGCTTGCGCAGGGTGCGAAACAGGATCTCGACCTCCTGCGGCGTGAGCACCGAGGTCGGCTCGTCCATGATCAGCAGTTTCGGCTCCTGAAGCAGGCAGCGGATGATCTCGACGCGCTGGCGCTCGCCCACCGAAAGATCGCCGACCATCCGCGCCGGGTCGATCGGCAGACCGTAGGCCTCGCTCACCTGACGGATGCGCCCGGCCAGTTCGCGCGCCCGGGGCGGCTCGTCCATTCCGAGGGCGACGTTCTCGGCCACGCTCAGCGCCTCGAAAAGCGAGAAATGCTGGAACACCATCGCGACACCCGCCGCGCGGGCGGCGCGCGGATTGGCCGGGGCAAAGGGGCGGCCGTCGAATTCCATCGTGCCGGCGTCGGGCTTGACGAGGCCGTAGATGGCCTTCACGAGGGTCGACTTGCCGGCGCCGTTCTCGCCGAGCAGGGCATGGACCTCGCCGCGCCCGACGGAGAACGAAACCGAATCGTTCGCCACCACGCCGGGATAGCGCTTGGTCAGCCCTTCAAGCTTCAAGAGCGCGTCCGTCATCCCCCTCCCCTTCGCTTCCGGCCAGCCCGCGCCCCGCGCGCTGACCGCCCAGATCCATGAGTAACGCGTGGGCGATGGAAATCGCAATGGCCTGCGGGTGTTTGCCCGCCCGCGTCTCGCCCACCGGGCACTGGATGCGGTCAACCGCCGCCGGGGCGTGACCGGCGGCGATCAGGCGTTTGCGGAACCGCGCCCACTTGGTGCGCGAGCCGATCAGCCCGAGCCCGCCGAAGCCCTGCCCCAGCAGCGCCGCGCACAGGGCGAAATCGAGGGCGTGGGAATGGGTGAGCACGAGATGCCACGCGGCTCCCGGCGCTGCCTTTGCCGCGCCGACGAGATCGGCCCGCGCAAGGGTCTTGACGCCCTCCGGCGCGGCCGGAAAGCGCTCGGGCGCCGTGTCGAGCCACGTCAGGGAAAGGCCGGGCAGCGGCGCGAGAACCCCGACGAGCGCCCGCCCGACATGCCCGGCGCCCCAGATCCAGACCGGCGCGGCGGGCGGATCGACCGGCTCGACCAGCCAGCCCTCGGCCAGAAACGTCTGCGCCGGCGCCTGCCCCGAGCGCGCCTGTGCCTGGGCCCGACGCACCGCGAGCGGCGGCTCGGCCGGGGCGTCGGGCGCAACCGGGCGGGCAAGCAGCGGGCCGCCGTGGGCTTCCAGACCGGCGGCGTCCCAGCGCTCGAAGACCAGCGCCACCGCGCCGCCGCAACATTGCCCCCGGTCGGGACCGAGAATCATCCGCTCGAATCGCCGCGCCGCGCCGGCGGCGAGCATCGCCCGGGCGGTGCCGGCGGCCTCGTGCTCGAGCGCGCCGCCGCCGATGCTTCCGGCCTGCCCGCCGGGCCAGACCAGCATCGCCGCCCCGACCTCGCGCGGGGCAGAGCCCTGCACTTCGGCCACCACCACCCGCACCAGCGGCCCGTGCGCGGCCAGCGCCTTTCGCAGCTGCTCGCGCGAAAGGCTCATGTCCGTGCCCGGCGGATGGCGAGCAGAACCCGCTCGGCGGTGGCCGGCGCGTCGAGGGCCGGATAGGGGCCGCCCGGGCGCGCGATCGCATCGGAGATGGCGAGAAAGGCCGAGATGCCCAGCATCAGGGGCGGCTCGCCCACCGCCTTCGACCGGCCCACCGTCGGCACCGTGTTCGGCTGCCCCCAGAGCGCGACATTGAAGACGTCGGGCCGGTCGGAGACGGCGGGGATCTTGTAGGTCGAGGGGGCATGGGTGAGCAGGCGCCCCTTGCCGTCCCAGACCAGTTCCTCGGTGGTCAGCCAGCCGACGCCCTGAATGTAGCCGCCCTCGATCTGCCCGCGGTCGAGCGCCGGATTGAGGCTCTCGCCGACGTCGTGCAGGATGTCGGTGCGCAGCAGCCGGTATTCGCCGGTCAGCGTATCGACGGCCACCTCGGTGACCGCCGCGCCGTGGGCAAAATAGTAGAAGGGATGTCCCTGTCCCGCCTGCCGGTCCCACGAGATGTCGGGGGTCTTGTAAAAGCCGGTCGCCGAGAGGCTCACCCGCCCCTCGTAGCAGGCGCGGGCGGCGTCGGCGAAGCTCATCGACAGGCCACCGACTTTCACGTTTCCTGCCTCGAACCGGATATCGCGCGGCTTGACCCCGTGGCTTTCCGACAGGAATCGAACCATCCGCGCCCGGATCTCCTCGCCCGCCGCACGCGCCGCCATGCCGTTCAGATCGCTGCCGGAACTGGCCGCCGTGGCCGAGGTGTTAGGCACCTTGTCGGTGTCGGTCGCGGTGATGCGCACCGCCTCCGGCGCCACGTCGAAAACCCCGGCCAGCACCTGCGCGACCTTCTGATGCAGCCCCTGCCCCATCTCGATGCCACCATGATTGAGGTGGATCGAGCCGTCCTGGTAGACATGCACCAGCGCCCCGGCCTGATTCAGATGGGTCAGGGTAAAGCTGATGCCGAATTTCACCGGCGTCAGGGCGATGCCGCGCCGGATGACCGGGTTTCGGTCGTTCCAGTCCCGCACCCGCGCCCGGCGCGCCTCGTAGTCGGCGCTTTCGGCCAGCAGACGCATGATGTCGGGCAGAACGAAGCCCTGAACCGGCTGGCCGTAATGGGTCTTCTGCACCTTCGTCTTGGCATAGAGGTTCTTGCGCCGGACGGTGAGCGGGTCGAGCCCGAGCGCATGGGCGACATGGTCGAGCACCCGCTCGATGCCCAGCACGCCCTGCGGCCCGCCAAAGCCCCGGAAGGCCGTGGCCGAGGCGGTGTTGGTGCGCAGCCGGTGGCTTTCGATCCGCATCGCCGGGATGAAATAGGCATTGTCGGCATGAAGCATCGCCCGGTCGGCCACCGGGGCGGTCAGGTCGGCCGACCAGCCGGCGCGCACGTAATGGGTGAAATCGACCCCCAGCAGGCGCCCGCCGGAATTGACCCCGGCGCGGTAGCGGATGCGGAAATCGTGCCGCTTGCCGGTGATGACCATGTCGTCGTCGCGGTCATAGCGCATCTTGCAGGGCCGGCCCGTGCGGCGCGCGGCAATGGCGCAGGCCACGGCAAGGGCATTGCCCTGGCTCTCCTTGCCGCCGAACCCGCCCCCGAGCCGACGTGCCTCGACCCGCACCGCATGCATCGGCACGCCCAGCGCCTCGGCCACCTTGTGCTGGATCTCCGTCGGGTGCTGGGTCGAGGAATGGACGACCATGCCGCCGGCCTCGGCCGGCAGCGCAAGGGCCGCCTGCCCCTCGAGATAGAAATGCTCCTGCCCGCCGATCTCGATCTCGCCCTCGATGACATGGGCCGCCTGCCCGAGCGCCGCCTCGACATCGCCGCGCGTCCAGACCAGCGGCCCGCCCTCGAAATGGCTGCCCGCCGCGAGCGCGTCGTCGATGGTCAGGATCGCCGGGCGCGGGTCGATCTCCACCCGCCCCCGCCGCGCCGCCACCCGCGCCGCCCGGTGGCTGGTGGCAATCACGAGGAACACCGGCTGGCCGTGGTAATGCACCTCGCCCTCGGCCAGCAGCGGCTCGTCATGGGCCGAGGGCGAACAATCGGCCGGGCGCTCGAGATCGTCGGCGGTGAGCACGGCGACCACCCCGGGCGCGGCGCGCACCGCCGAAAGGTCGAGCCCGGTGATCACACCCCGCGCCTCGGGGCTGAGCCCAAAGGCAAGGTGCAGGGTGCCGGCGGGCGTCGGGATGTCGTCGAGATAGCGCGCGGCGCCGGTCACATGGCCGAGGGCGCTGTCATGGGGCAAGGCGGCCGGCGGGCTCATGGCTGCACCTCGCGCACGGATACGGGTTCGCCCTGGTCTTCGAGCCAGTAGCGCAGGAGCAGGTTGGCAGCAGTGAGCAGCCGGTAGGCGGCACTGGCGCGATGGTCGCTGAGCGGGGTAAAATCCTCGGCCATGGCGGCCATGCCGGCTTCGACCGTCTCGCGGCTCCACGGCGCCCCGACCAGCGCCCGCTCGGCCGCAAGCGCCCGTTTCGGAACCCCCGCCATGCCGCCGAAGGCGATCCGGGCCGATTGAACTTTTCCCTCGTTCACGACGATGTTGAAGGCTCCCAGGACGGAAGAAATGTCCTGATCGAACCTTTTCGAGATCTTGTAGACGCGCAGCCGATCTTCGGCGCCGGCCTCGTGCGGCAGCACGATCGCCTCGATGAACTCGCCGGGGGCACGGTCCTGCCGGCCGTATTCGATGAAGAAATCCTCGAGCGGGATCTCGCGGCTGACCTCGCCGCGGCGCAGGAGCAGACTTGCCCCGAGCGCGATCAGCGGCGGCGGCGTGTCGCCGATCGGCGAGCCGTTGGCGATGTTGCCGCCGACCGTCGCCGCCGCGCGCACCTGCGCCGAGGCGAACCGGTCGAGCATCGCGGCGAAATGCGGGTGCGGCTGGCGCATCGCCTTGCGCAGCGCCTCGATGCTGGCCGCCGCGCCGATGCGGATCATGTAGGGGCTGGTCTCGATACGGGCCATCTCCTCGATCTGGCTGACGAAGACCACCGGGCCGAGATCTTCGAGCGCCTTGGTATGGCGCAGGCCGAGATCGGTGGCGCCGGCGACGATCCGCGTTTCGGGGCGCTCGACAAGGCGGGCGGCGAGGGCGTCGATGCTGTCGGGCAGTTCCGGCTCGACGAAGGCCCGGGGCCCGGGGCCGGCGGGCGGGGGGCTGAAGGCCTCGGGCAGCGGCCGGGCGAACGCCGCCTCAGCGGCGCGGGCGATCGGCGCATAGCCGGTGCAGCGGCACAGGTTGCCCGAAAGCAGGCGGTTGACGTCATGCTCGCCCGACGCCTGCCCGGCGGCAAGGCTCATCACGATGCCCGGCGTGCAGAAGCCGCATTGCGCGCCGTGATGCTCGATCATCGCCTGCTGCACCGGGTGGAGGGTGCCGTCGGGGGCGGCGAGCCCCTCGATCGTGGTCAGCGCCTTGCCGTCGAGCTGGGGCAGGAACAGAAGGCAGGCGTTCAGCGCCCGCGTGCTGGCGCCGTCGGTGAGCATCACCGTGCAGGCCCCGCAATCGCCCTCGTTGCAGCCTTCCTTGGTTCCGGTGAGGCCGCGCGCCTCGCGCAGCCAGTCCAGCGTTGTCGTCAAGGGATCGACACCGCGCAGCCGGACCGGTTCTCCGTTGAGAAGAAACGCGATATCCATGGCGTTTCCGCCGCTTTACCCTGTTGGACCGTTCCCCCCTCGATGCGGCGTAGAAGGGGGCGCCTGTTTTTTCACAGCAAAACCCAAGTCGGGCCGCGAGGCAAGGCTCGTGTTCAGGCCTGCGAGAAGCGGCGGCCCTCGGCGGCGAGGCGCTCGATCAGCGGCGAGGGTTTCCAGGCGACCGGGTCTTCCTCGGCGAGGGCCCTGAGGCGCTCGAGGACATGGGCCGGGCCGAGCGTGTCGGCATGGAACATCAGCCCGCCGCGCCAGCGCGGGAAGCCGTAGCCGGCAACCGTGACCACGTCGATGTCGGCGGCGCGGGCGGCAATGCCCTCATCGAGGATGTCGGCGGCCTCGTTGATCATGGCCAGCAGCATGCGTTCCTGGATCTCCGCGGCGCTGAACGGGCGGCGGGTGACCCCGGCGAACCGCGCCTCCTCGACGACGAGATCCTCGATCAGCGGGTCGATCACCTTGCCGCCGCCACCCGGGTAACGATACCAGCCGGCGCCGGTCTTGCGGCCCAGCCGGCCCTCGTTCACCATCCGGTCGGCGATCGGAATGTAGCGGCGGGCCGGGTCGCGGGTGGCATCCTGACGGCGGCGGTTGGCGAAGGCGATGTCGAGCCCGGAAAGGTCCTGCGCCTCGTAGGGGCCCATGGCATAGCCGAAGGCGACCATCGCTTCGTCGATCCCCCACGGTGTGCTGCCGTCCATCAGCACCGTGTCGGCCGCTTCGCGGTAGCGGGCAAGGATGCGGTTGCCGATGAACCCGTCGCAGACCCCCGAGAGCACCGGCACCTTGCCCAGCCGCTTTGCGAGGGCAAAGCCGGTGGCAAGGGCGGTGTCGGAGGTGGCATCGGCGCGCACGATTTCGAGCAGCTTCATGATGTGCGCGGGAGCGAAAAAATGCAGCCCGACGAGCCGTTCGGGGGCGGAAAGGGCGGCGGCGATCTCGTTGATGTCGAGATAGGAGGTGTTGGTGGCAAGGATCGCGCCCGGGCGGGTGGCGGCCTCGAGCTGGCGGAAGACCGCCTGTTTCACCTCCATCGATTCGAAGGCCGCCTCGATGGCCAGATCGGCCTCGGCGGCAATGGCGTAATCGGCGCCAGCTGAGAATCCGGCGCGCCGGGCTTCGGCGGTGGCCGCGTCGATGAGGCCGCGCGCGGCGCTGGCGGCGATGATCTTCTCGACGTTTTCGCGGGCACGTTCGGCGCCGGCCGCATCGGCCTCGAGGATATCGACGAAGATGCCGGCGCTCATCAGCGCATAGGCTATCCCCGCGCCCATGGTGCCGCCGCCGACGACGACCGCGCGCGACACCTCGACGGGGGCGGTCTCGCGCAGCCAGTCAGGAGCTTTCGCCGCCCGTTCGGCGAAGAAGATGTGGCGCAGGGCGCGGGCTTGGTCGCCCTGACGCAGCTCGAGGAAGCTGGCGCGTTCTTCTGCCAGGGCCTCGGCGAGAGGCGTGTTGGTGGATTTCTCGACAAGGTCGATGGCCCGCATCGGGGCGACTTGGCCACGCATCTTCCGCCCCGCCTGGGCGCGGGCGGCGGCAATGGCTTCGGGGTCAGGGTCGGGGGCGGGCAGATCGCCCACCGCGACACGGGTTGCCAGAAGCTCGTGGTTGACCTCTTCGGCGGCAAAGATCGGGTCGTCGGCGAGCTCGTCGACGAGGCCGATCTCGAGCGCGCGCGCCCCGGTGACCGGCTTGCCGGTGGGGATCATCTCGAGGGCGGCGGCAAGGCCGACGAGGCGCGGCAGGCGCTGGGTGCCGCTTGCCCCGGGGACGACCCCGAGGGCGACTTCGGGCAGGCCGAGGCGCGCCTCGGGGGTGGCGATGCGGTAGCGGCAGGCCAGCGCCAGTTCGAGGCCGCCGCCGAGCGCCGGGCCGCGGATCGCGGCGATCCAGGGCACCGGGCTGGCCTCGATGCGGGCCACGATATCGGGCAGGTGCGGCGGAACGGCGGGGCCGTCGAATTCGCGCGCGTCGCCGCCGGCAGCGAAGGCCCGGCCCGCGCCCGAGAGGATGACCCGTTCCAGCCCGGTTTCGCCTTCGATCCAGTCGAGTGCCGCCATCAGCCCTTCGCGAGTCTCGAGGC
>RFKM01000177.1 GCA_003694465.1 Alphaproteobacteria bacterium | reverse complement strand
GCGGCGGCGCCGGGAGGAGGAAGGCGCCGCCGCCTCTTGGCAAGGTTTCGGGAGGAGGAGAACCCTTGCGCATGGTCGGGGCAAAGCCCCGTTTGCCCTTTCGGCCGGGGAGGAGCGGCCTTGGGGCGCGGACCCGGGGAGGAGGACGGGTCCGAAACCTTTTCGATCCGGCCAGGCGGCACCCCGGGAGGAGGTAGGGTGCCGCCGGCCGATCTCGGATGCCTCGGGGAGGGAGAGGCATCCGTTCGAGGTGCCGCGGCCTTGCCAGGGAGGAGGAGTGGCGGCGCGCGGCGCGAGGGGCGCCCGGGGAGGAGGTCGGGCGGCCCTTTTCGAATTACTTCCGGCCGTAGGCCGCTTCGCGGGCGATCGTCTCGATCTGCGCCGCGGAAATGCCGAGGTCGGCGAGTTCGCGCTCGTTCAGCATGTTCAGCTCGTTGATCGTGCGCTTGTAGATCTCGCGCTGGCGGCGGGCCTCGGCGAAGGATTTGCGCGCCGCGTCAAACCAGTCGCGGAGGCTCTTGCGGGCGAGGCGGATGTCGGATGCGTAGGCCATGATCTCTCTCTTTCGTCTGTGCTGCCCCGTGGTGGGCGGCGGCTTCCTGTTCGCTTCGAGGCATAGATGGCGCGAATGCTGCACCTGCACAACGGACAGGATCGAATTGCCGCTATGCAGCATTTGCATGTCAAACCGATTTGGTGAACGCTTCGTCATGCGCTGAGCGCATGGGATGGGCCGCCCGGGTGCGCCAAGCGGCGAATTGGCGCGGCGCGGCGCTTCGCCCTTGCGTATCCGACGAAAACGCTCATGTAATGGCGCGGGACATCAGCGAGAGGACAGGCGCATGGCACCGACGAAAGATCAGATTTACGAGGCGCTGGCACAGGTGGCCGTGCCCGGCGGCGGCGATCTGGTATCGCGCGACATGGTGCGCGCGCTCATGGTCACGCCCGAGGAGGGCAAGGTCAGCTTCCTGATCGAGGCGCCCGACCCCGAGACCGGCAAGCATCTGGCGCCGGTGCGCGATGCCGCCCAGAAGGCCGTCGAGGCGCTCGAGGGGGTGCGGCATGCCACGGTCATTCTCACCGCCCACAACGCCGCGCCGGCGGGGGGAGGGAAGCCGGCCCCCTCGGCCGGGCAGGGCGAGCCGCCGCAGCTCAAGGTCGGTCAGCATCCGCAGCCTCAGGCCGGCCCCGAGGCCGTGCCCGGCGTTGACCGGGTCATTGCCATCGCCTCGGGCAAGGGCGGCGTCGGCAAGTCGACCGTGGCCTCGAACCTCGCCGTCGCGCTGGCGAAGGCCGGGCGCAAGGTGGGTCTCGTCGATGCCGACATCCTCGGCCCCTCGCAGCAGATGATGATGGGCGCCACCGACAAGCCGAAGTCGGCCGACGGCAAGATCATGGACCCGGTCGTCGCCCACGGGGTGAAGATGGTCTCGATCGGCCTGTTTCTCGACCCCGACCAGGCGGTGGTCTGGCGCGGGCCGATGATCACCGGCACGCTGCAGCAATTCCTCTTCTCGGTGAACTGGGGCGATCTCGACGTGCTGATCATCGACCTGCCGCCGGGCACCGGCGACGTTCAGATCACCCTCGCCCAGAAGGTGAAGATGACCGGCGCGCTGGTGGTCTCGACCCCGCAGGACGTGGCGCTGCTCGACGCCCACAAGGCCATCGACATGTTCCAGAAGGTGCGCATCCCGGTGCTCGGGCTGATCGAGAACATGGCGATGTATGTCTGCCCGAACTGCGGCCACGAAGACCACATCTTCGGCGAGGGCGGGGTGCGGGCCGAGGCCGCGCGCATGAACATCCCCTTCCTCGGCGAAATCCCCCTTGCCCGCGAGGTGCGCACCGCCGGCGACAGCGGCCAGCCGATCGCCCTGGGCGAGGGGCCGGTGGCCGAGGCCTATGGCCGGCTGGCGGCCGAGCTCGTGGAGGGCGGGCTGGCCTGACGGGTTTCGGCCCAGGGCCGGAGACGGAAAGACAGGAAACGGGCGGGCCGGCGGCGCGCCCGTTTTTCGTTGCCGAACGTGGCTGCGCGCTTCCTCGCCCGCGAAGGGCGGCGCGATTCGTCCGAATCACTTTCATTTTTCCAACATCCGGGAGGTGATTCGGCCCGCGGCCGGGCGCTTGCGCCGCCGAACCGGCCTCGTTCCGGCCAAATTCCGGGAAATCATGGTCCATCCCGGGAAATTTTTGCCCGCCCTACATCTTGTGGCTGTGCGGGCCGCTGTCGCAAGGCGTGGCAATCTGTTCCCGGTTTGATCTCGCAACATCTTGTGTTGGCCTGGGCCTCAGCCAAGATGTGGGGGGCTTTCCCATAAGAAAAATGTTGAAAACCACGATCTCCCATGTCACACCATAACCATCGAAGAGGACGGGAAACGAGGGGCACCAAGACCCCGAAACAACTCCCAAGTCAGGTTTCATACAGGCACCCCGCTTCTTCGCAAAAAGAGAGATCCGACGCGCTCGCGAGCAGACATCCCCCCAGGTGGCGACCGCGTTCGGAGAACCCAGAGATGGGACGAGGGCGGCGGATCGGACAGTGGCAGCAGTTCGATCCGTCGTTTTCGTTGAAAGAGACGAAAGAGGGACAGGCAAGGACCACGCAAGGTGGCACGCGTATTCAGAGGCGAATGGCGTCACAAGGTCGACGCGAAAGGCAGGGTCTCGGTCCCGGCCAACTTTCGCCGCGTGCTCGAGGCGGGCGATCCCGACTGGAAACAGGGCCAGAACCCGAATTTCGTCATCGTCTACGGCGACCACCGCCGCAAGTATCTCGAATGTTACACGATGGAGGCGATTGCCGAGGTCGACCGCAAGATCGCCCGGATGAAACGCGGCTCCGTCGAGCGCCGGATGCTCGAACACATGTTCTCGGGGCAGGCGCTGCCCACGAGTGTCGACGAGACCGGGCGCATCATCCTCTCGCCGGCCCTGCGCAAGAAGATCGGCATCACCGACGAGGCCTATTTCATCGCCTCGGGCGACACCTTCCAGATCTGGAACCCCGAAACCTACGACGACGTCGTGATGGCGCGGGTCGATGCCTGGCTCGACACCATGCCCGAGGATTTCGACCCGCTCACCCTTCTGCCCGACGACGACGAGGACGAATGATGCCCGACGCGCGCGCCGCTGCCTCGCCCGCGACCCCGCACATTCCCGTTCTGCTGCGCCCGCTTCTGGCCGGCGTCGCGCCGGTGTCGGGCACATGGGTCGATGGCACCTTCGGAGCGGGCGGCTATGCGCGCGGCCTGCTCGCGGCCGGGGCGGAGCGGGTGATCGGCATCGACCGAGACCCGTCGGTGTTCGACCTCGCCGCGCCTTGGGCCGAAGACTATGGCGAACGGCTGCGCCTTGCCCGCGGCACCTTTTCCGAGCTCGACAAGATCGCCGGCGGCCCGGTCGAGGGGGTGGTGCTCGACCTTGGCGTGTCGTCGATGCAGCTCGACCAGCCCGAACGCGGGTTTTCCTTCCTGCGCGACGGCCCGCTCGACATGCGCATGGGCGACAGCGGGCCGACGGCGGCCGATCTCGTCAATGGCGCCTCGGAAGAAGAGCTGGCCGACATCCTCTTTCACTACGGCGAAGAGCGTCAGGCCCGGCGCATCGCCCGGGCGATCTGCCGGGCGCGGGCCGAGGCGCCGCTCGTCACCACCGGTGCGCTCGCCGCGCTTATCGAGCGGCAATTGCCGCGCCCGAAGCCGGGGCAGAGCCACCCGGCCACGCGAAGCTTTCAGGCCCTGCGCATTGCCGTGAACGACGAGTTCGGCCAGCTGGCCGCCGGGCTCGAGGCGGCAACGCGGGCGCTGGCGCCCGGGGGGCGGCTGGCGGTGGTCAGCTTCCACTCGCTCGAAGACCGGGTGGTGAAGCGCTTTCTGCACCTTGCGGCCTCCGAGGGCGGGGGCGGCTCGCGCCATGCCCCGGCGCAGGCGCCGGTCGCGCCGCTTTTCCGCCTCACCCCGAAAAAGGCCATCGCCCCCGATGCCGAGGAGCTGGAAGCCAACCCGCGCGCGCGCTCGGCACGCCTGCGCATCGCCACCCGAACCGATGCCCCGGCCCGACCCATCCCCCGCGACCGGCTCGGGCTGCCGGCCCCCGTCCTGAAAGGCTAGACCGATGCGCGTGCTGCTCTACACCCTCGCCACCCTCGCCGCCATCGCCCTCGGCTACTGGGCCTATGTCGAGAATTACCGCACCCAGGCGGCGCTCGACCGGGTCGAGGAGCTGCAGCGCCAGATCGGCCAGCGCCATGACGACCTTTCGATCCTGCGCGCCGAATGGGCCTATCTCAACCGGCCCGACCGGCTGCGCGACCTCGTCGAGCTCAATTTCGACCGTCTCGGCCTTCTGCCGCTGGCGCCCGAGCAGTTCGGCCGGATCGACGAGATTGCCTATCCCGACGAAGCCCCCGCGACCGACTCCGCCCCCGAGATCGCGGTGACCGGCGCCGTCGACGTGACCGGGGAGATTTCGCCATGACCCGCGTTCAGCTGCGCCCTCTGGCGCGCATTCTCGCCGCGCGGGCGCAGGGCGAGAACCCCGACCTGATCGAGAAGGCCAACAGGCGTGCCCGTCACGAGGCGATGCGCGACCGCGCCCGGATGCGCGCCGAGGGCCGGCTGGCGATGCTGGCGGCGCTGTTCCTCGTCGCCTACGGGGCGGTCGGGGTGCGCATGGCGGCCATCGCCTCGAGCGAGCCGAGCGAGCCGCGCGCGCAGGTCGCCGGGGCCGAGATTGCCGCCGCCCGCGCCGACATCGTCGATCGCAACGGGCGCATCCTCGCCACCAACATCGCCACCGATGCGCTCTATGCCCAGCCGCCGATGATGGTCGATCCGGCCCATGCTGCCCACGAGCTGGCCCGCATCTTCCCCGACCTTGACGAGCAGCGCCTGCTCGGCTGGTTCACCGGCGATCGCAAGTTCTTGTGGATCAAGAAGAAAATCAGCCCCGAGCAGAAGCAGGCGGTGTTCGATATCGGCGAGCCGGGGCTCTTGTTCGGCCCGCGCGAGATGCGTCTTTACCCGAACGGCGCCATCGCTGCCCATGTGCTGGGCGGGGCGAGCTTCGGGCGCGAGGGGGTCAATGCCGCCGAGGTGATCGGGGTGGCGGGCATCGAAAAGGCCTTCGATGCGCGCCTGCGCGACCCGGGGCAGGCGGCCGAGCCGCTGCAGCTCACCCTCGATCTGACCGTGCAGGCGGCGGTCGAGCGGGTGCTCGACGGCGGCATGAAGATGATGCGCGCGAAGGGGGCGGCGGCGGTGCTCATGGATGCGCGCACCGGCGAGATCGTCGCCCTCGCCAGCCTGCCCGACTTCGACCCGAACGAGCGCCCGCGCCCGCTGACCAAGGGCGATGCCGCCGACAGCCCGCTGTTCAACCGCGCGGTGCAGGGGCGTTACGAGCTCGGTTCGGTGTTCAAGCCGTTGGCCATCGCCCAGGGGCTCGAACTGGGGCTGATCGGGCCGGACACGCTGATCGACACCCGCGGCCCGCTGGTCTGGGGCAAGTTCAAGATCCGCGATTTCCACGATTACGGCCCCCGGCTGACGGCCACGGACGTGATCGTGAAAAGCTCCAACATCGGCGCGGCGCGGGTGGCCGCGGCGATCGGGGCCGATCGTCAGAAGGCCTTTCTCGACATGCTCGGCCTGCTGGCGCCGACCCCGCTCGAGCTGATCGAGGCGCCGGGGGCAAGGCCGCTGGTGCCGGACAAGTGGTCGGAACTCACGGCGATGACCGTGTCCTACGGGCACGGGCTGGCGGTCTCGCCGGTGCATCTGGCCGCCGCCTATGCCTCGGTGGTGAACGGCGGCTACCGGGTGCGCCCGACGCTGGTGCGCGCGGGGCCCGTCGCCCGGGGCGAGCGCGTCGTTTCCGAACAGACCTCGCGCGAAGTCCGGCAGATGCTGCGCGAGGTGGTCAAGCGCGGCACGGCGAGCTTTGGCGAGGTGCCGGGCTATGCGGTCGGCGGCAAGACCGGCACCGCCGACAAGGCCAAGCCCACCGGCGGCTATTACGACGACCGGGTGATCGCCACCTTCGCCAGCATCTTCCCGGCAAACGATCCGGCCTGGGTTCTGATCGTCACGCTCGACGAGCCGGAAACCTTTGCCCTTGGCGAGGTGCGGCGCACCGCCGGCTGGACGGCGGTTCCGGTGGCGGCCGAAATCATCCGCCGCGTCGCCCCGCTGCTCGGCCTCAGGCCGGAGATTGAACCCCGCGCCCCAACCGGTGTAACACTCACCTCGAACTGACCGGGGGCCCAGCATGATCGATTCCGCGCCGAGCAAAGCCCTGTCCGCGCTCGGGCTGACCGCGCAGGGCGGGCGCGATGTCGAGGTCACCGGGCTTTCGGTCGACAGCCGCAAGACCCGTCCGGGCCATCTGTTCGCGGCGCTGCCCGGAAGCCGCGCCCACGGCGCCGCCTTCGTCGAAGACGCCCTGCGCCTCGGGGCGGCGGCGGTGCTGACCGACCCGGCCGGCGCCGAGATCGCCCGCCCGGCGCTGGCCGAGCACCCGCATGTGGCGCAGGTGATCGTCGAGGATCCGCGCGCTGCCCTCGCCTCGGCGGCGGCGCTGTTTTTCGGCGCCCAGCCGCGCGTGGCCGTCGCCGTCACCGGCACCAACGGCAAGACCTCGGTCGCCACCTTCACCCGGCAGATCTGGGAGCGGCTCGGCGAGGCGGCGGCCAATATCGGCACGACCGGGGTGGAAGGCGCCTTCAGCGCCCCGTCGAGCCACACAACCCCCGAGCCCGTCACCCTGCATGGGCTGCTCGCCGAGATGGCCGGGCACGGCATCACCCATGTGGCGATGGAGGCCAGCTCTCACGGGCTCGCCCAGCGCCGCCTCGACGGGGTGCATCTGACGGCGGCGGGGTTCACCAGTTTCTCGCAGGACCATCTCGACTACCACGAGAGTTTCGAGGCCTATTTCGAGGCCAAGGCGGGGCTGTTTTCCCGGGTTCTGCCCGACGATGGCGTGGCGGTGATTCATGCCGACGACGCGAAGGCGCCGGCGCTGGTCGAGATCGTCGAAGGGCGCGACATCGGGCTGATCACCGTCGGGCGCGGGGCCGGGTGCGACCTGCGCATCACCGGCCAGCGCTTTTCCGCCACCGGGCAGGAGTTGCGCTTCACATGGCGGGGCAATCCGCGCCTCGTCCGCCTCGGGCT
>RFKM01000176.1 GCA_003694465.1 Alphaproteobacteria bacterium | reverse complement strand
CGATGGCCAGCGCGGGGGCGAGAAGCCAGCGGCGCAGGTTCATGCCGTGATGGCGCCCGGTGCGCCCGCCAGCACCGCCCGGCGCTCGCGCTGTTCGGCAATGAGCCTTGCGACCTTGAGAAGCGCCATGCCGCGCACGATCAGCCCGGCAGGCAGGAAGGCCCATGCGGTCACCGACCAGATCAGCGTATGGGGGCTCGAGAAAGTGATGGTGCCGACCAGCTTCGAGACCAGAAGCAGCAGTGGCGGCGTCACGAAGGGCAGCACGAAGCCAAGGGCGATGTTGTAGCGGGCATCGCGCTCGAGGCGCTCGATCACGTCGCCCCCGCCCGTCGGGTCGAACGTGGGCAGGTTGATCCAGACGTTGAACCCGTGTTTCCGGTTGAGCGGCCAGTTGCGAAGCCGAAGCCAGACGGCGAACACCGCCAGCATGAGCAGCGAAAGCAGGTAGGCCATGCCCGCCGAGGCGCGCAGGAGCGCGATGCTGGCGACGCTGGTGTCGGGCAGGATCAGCCCGGCCAGGCGCACCGGGCTGTAGGGAAAGTCGAGCGCGTGGCCGACGACAAGCCCGAGCGCGGTCACGAGGCGGGCCGGAGCCGATTGGGTCACGGGCCCGGCCTGGATGAGCGACAGCGTTACCACCGTCAGGAAAAGGCACAGGAAGCGAAGCCGGTTGAACGGGGGCGCATCGCGGAATTCCACCAGCGTCGGCGAGGCGCTGGCATATTCGAGCAGGGTGAAGACGCCGGCGAAAACCGCCATCAACAGGATGATCTGCGCGCTATCGGGGCGGGTTTCCGGCAGGATGAGCGCCGGGGTCAACACCAGCAGCGCCACCAGCAGGGCGCGTGCCATTGCTCCGGGGAGTCTTGCCAACATTGCCTGTTCCTCGACTGGACGGGCGCGGTTCATCGCCGCACTCCCTGCTCCAAACTGCTCGTGCCGCCTGGTGCGGCCATTCTCGTGTTTTGCCCGATCTTGCCCGCGCGGGTGAGATCGAACAAGTCACGGTTTGCATAAACTTAAGTTTTTGGGCGATTTTTTGGAAGAAGTGGTGCCGTTTCGCACCAAGAAGACGGCAAGATTCGGGCCGCCCGGAAGGCGGCCCGCAGATGTTGTGGGTCGGGCTCAGGCGCCCCCTTCATCTGGATCAGACCCAGGGGCGCTCCCGCGCGGCGCGCTCTTCAAAGGCGTCGATGGCGGCCTTCTTTTCGAGCGTCAGGCCGATGTCGTCGAGGCCGTTCAGCAGGCAATGCTTGCGGAACGGGTCGATGTCGAACGAAATCACGACCCCGTCGGAGGTGGTGATCTGCTGCGCCTCGAGGTCGATGGTCATGCGGGCGTTCTCGCCCTTCTCGGCATCGGCCATGAGAATGTCGACCTCTTCCTGCGGCAGAACGATCGGCAGGATGCCGTTCTTGAAGCAGTTGTTGTAGAAGATGTCGGCAAAGCTCGTCGAGACGATCGCCTTGATGCCGAAGTCGCGCAGCGCCCAGGGGGCATGTTCGCGCGACGAGCCGCAGCCGAAATTGTCGCCGGCGATCAGGATCTCGGCGTTGCGGTATTGCGGCTTGTTGAGCACGAAATCCTCGATCTCGTTCCCGTCGCGGTCATAGCGCATCTCGTCGAACAGATGCACCCCGAGGCCCGAGCGCTTGATCGTCTTCAGGAAGACCTTGGGAATGATCATGTCGGTGTCGATGTTGACGAGCGGCATGGGCGCGGCAACGCCGGTGAATTTCTCGAACTTTTCCATCAGATCATCTCCCGAACGTCGGTCAGGTGGCCGGTGACGGCGGCGGCGGCGGCCATGGCCGGCGACATGAGGTGGGTGCGGCCCCGGAAGCCCTGCCGGCCCTCGAAGTTGCGGTTCGAGGTCGAGGCGCAGCGCTCGCCGGGGGCGAGCTGGTCGGGGTTCATGGCAAGGCACATCGAACAGCCGGCAAGGCGCCACTCGGCGCCGGCCTCGCGGAAGATGTCGGCCAGCCCCTCGGCCTCGGCCTGCTCGCGCACGAGGCCCGAGCCGGGGACGATCATCATCCGAACCCCCTCGGCCACCTTGCGCCCTTTCAGGATCTTCGCCACCTCGCGCAGGTCTTCGATGCGCCCGTTGGTGCAGGAGCCGATGAAAACGGCGTCGATCCGGATGTCGGTCAGCGGCGTTCCGGGCTCGAGGCCCATGTAGTCGAGCGCGCGGCGCACGGCGTCGACCTTCCCGCCCGAGAAATCTTCCGGCGCCGGCACGACGCCGGTGATCGGCAGAACGTCCTCGGGCGAGGTACCCCAGGTGACGACCGGCTCGATGTCTTCGGCCCGGAGGGTGATGACCTTGTCCCAATGGGCGTCATCGTCCGACTTCAGCGTTTTCCACCAGGCCAGCGCCGCTTCCCATTGCGCGCCCTTCGGCGCGTGCGGGCGGCCCTTGATGTATTCGAAGGTGGTCTCGTCGGGGGCGATCAGCCCGGCCCGTGCGCCCCCCTCGATGGCCATGTTGCAGACCGTCATCCGCCCTTCCATGGAAAGGCTCTCGATCGCCTCGCCGCAATATTCGATCACATGGCCGGTGCCGCCGGCGGTTCCCGTGGCGCCGATCACCGCGAGGGTGATGTCCTTGGCGGTGACACCGGGGCGCAGCTTGCCGGTGATCTCCACCTTCATGTTCTTCGATTTCTTCTGGATCAGCGTCTGGGTGGCCAGCACATGCTCGACCTCGCTGGTCCCGATGCCATGGGCGAGCGCGCCGAAGGCGCCGTGGGTGGCGGTGTGGCTGTCGCCGCAGACAACGGTCATCCCCGGCAGCGTCCAGCCCTGTTCCGGGCTGACGATGTGGACGATACCCTGACGGATGTCGTTCACCGGGTAGTAGTGGAT
>RFKM01000175.1 GCA_003694465.1 Alphaproteobacteria bacterium | reverse complement strand
ATCGCCCCGGCGCTCACGGCGATCATGGCCGGCCAGTTGCCGCTCGGATCGCTGCAGCCGGCCGCGATGCGGGCCCACGCCCTCGACTCCAAGCGCCGCTGGAACGAGGCGCCCATGCCCTGGCTCGACTTGCGGGACGATCCGCACCTTGCCGCCGTCACCGGGCGGCCGGTGCGCCGGTATCGGGCGGGATCGCCGCGGGGGGCGCCGCTCGCATGGCTGCATGGCGGCGGCTGGTCGATCGGCAGCTTCGAGACCCACCACGCGCTGCTGGCCCATCTTGCGCGAGAGACCGGACGCGAGGTGATCGCCCTTCATCCCCGTCAGGCGCCCGAACATCCCTGGCCCGCGCCGGTCGAGGATGCCGCCACCTTCCTGTCGGCGCTGTTAGCAGCCTGTCCCGAGGGCGTTCACCTTGGTGGCGACAGCGCGGGCGCCAATCTCGCGCTGGGGACGCTCTCCTGGCTGCATGACCGGGGCCTGCCCGCTGCCGTCCGGTCGCTCTGCCTCGTTTACGGCTGTTTTCGCGCCCAATTCGATACCGAGAGCCATGCGAGGTTCGGGTCCGGCGCTTACGGGCTTTCGACCGATAAGATGAGGGCATTCTGGCACCTCTACGGCGGCGCCGGCAGGGCTCATGCCGATTTTGCCGCCCATCCGCTGCCGCCGGGCCTGCCGCCGGTCGCAGTCCATGCCGCCGCATTGGACCCGCTGCGCAACGACTCGCGCTGGCTCGCCGCGCGTCTGGGCGCGCGGGCGCAGCTGACCGAATGGCCGGGCATGACGCACGGCTTCCTGCATTACCTCCCCGATCTCGACGAGGCGCGCGCCGCGCTGGCCGGGATCGCCGGGCATCTCGACGAGGTGGACGCATGACCAATCCCCTGACCGGCGTGATCGCCGACGACTTCACCGGCGCGACGGATGTTGCAGCCCTTCTTGCCCGCGGCGGCGGCGCGGTGCGGCTCCTTACCGGCGATCCGCCGCCCGATGCGGGATCGGGCGCGGCTGCGATCGTGCTAGCGCGCAAGATCCGCACCGTCCCCCCCGAAGAGGCCGTCGCGGCCGCCCGGGCCGCGCTCGACGCCCTCCGCGCCGCCGGGGCCACGCGATTCTACTGGAAGTATTGCTCGACCTTCGACAGCACGCCACGCGGCAATATCGGACCGGTGGCCGAAGCACTCATGGCCGATCTCGGCGCGGGCTGGACGGTTCACTGCCCGGCCTTTCCGCAGAACGGCCGCGTGGTCCGCGACGGGCGCCTGTTCGTGGGCGGCGTTCCCTTGGCCGAAAGCCCGATGAAGGACCATCCCCTGACGCCGATGCGCGACAGCGATCTGGTGCGCCTGCTTTCGCCGCAGATCCGTGGCCGTGCCGCCCGCCTGCCCGCGGGGGGCGCGCCGCGCGCGCAGGCCGAGGCCCTGGCGGCCGACGGGGTTTCCCACCTCCTGCCGGACGCCGAGACCGATGCGGATCTGGCCCGGCTGGGCACGGCCTTCGCCGACCGACCCCTGCTGTGCGGGGGCAGTGCCTTCGCCGCGGCGGCCTGGGGGGGCGCTCCCTCAGGCGGCGCAATGCGCCCTGCCGTGCCCGAGGCGGTGCGTGCCGGCCCGGTGCTGATCCTGTCGGGGAGCTGTTCGGCGGCGACGCGGGCGCAGGTCGCCGCCTTTCGCGCCACCGGCGCGCCGGTGATCGACCTCGATCCCCTGACGCTGGATGACGACAGGCTTCTGTCTTGCCTCGGCGATGTCCTCGCCCGGCTTGGCGCGGCGCCGGTTCTGGTCACCTCCACCGCCGCCCCCCAGCGGCTTGCGCAGATCCAGGCCGCGCTCGGGGCCGGGACGGCGAGCGCCCGGCTGGAAGAGGCGATGGGGCGCATGGCTCGGGCGGCGCGCGCGGCGGGCACCAGCCGCTTCGTCGTCGCCGGCGGCGAGACCTCGGGCGCCGTCACTGCGGCGCTCGGCGCCGGCCGTCTCGACATCCTGCACGAGATCGCGCCGGGCGTGCCCTGGTGCCTGGCCGAAGATGCCGCCGGCCCCTTTGCACTTGCCCTCAAGAGCGGCAATTTCGGCGGGCCCGGGTTCTTTCTCGAAGCGCTGGACCTGTTGTGAAGGAGGCTGCCATGTTCGTCGTCGCCGTCGATTTCCGCATCAGGCCGGCGCATGTGTCGGACTTCATGGAGGCGATGCGGGTGCAGGCCGAAACCTCGCTGCGCGAGGAACCCGGCTGCCGGCAGTTCGACATCTGCGCGCCCGTTGGCGGCGCCGCGCCCGATCGGGTCTTTCTCTACGAGGTCTATGACGATCGCGCGGCCTTCGACGCCCATCTGGCCAGCGCCCATTTCCGCGCCTTCGACCGGCAGGTCGCGCCCTGGGTCGCCGAAAAGTCGGTGGCGATCCATGAAAGGCTCTGGCCATGAGCCCCGAGGCGCGGCTGCGCGAGGCGATCTGCCGCTTCGCCCGCAGCCTCTACGACCGGGGGCTGACCCATGGCTCGACCGGCAACATCTCGGCCCGGCTCGAGGACGGGGGGCTGCTGGTCACGCCCACGGGGTCGAGCTTCGGCTCCCTCGACCCCGCCGATCTGGCGCTGCTCGATGCGGAGGGGCGGCATCTGTCCGGCTCGAAGCCGACGAAGGAGATGCCGCTTCACGCCGCCTTCTACCGGCTGCGCGGCGCGCAGGCGGGGGCGGTCGTGCATCTGCATTCGCACCATGCCGTCGCCCTGTCGGTGCTCGACGACATCGACCCCGACAACGTCCTACCCCCGCTCACCCCCTATCCGATCATGCAGCTCGGCCGGGTCCGCCTGGTCCCCTACCACAGGCCGGGCGATCCGGCGCTGGGCGCGGCGCTCGAGGCCCTGCCGGCCGAAACCTCGGCGGTCGTTCTGGCCAATCACGGGCCCGTCGTGGCGGGCGCGTCGCTGCAGCAGGCGGTCTT
>RFKM01000174.1 GCA_003694465.1 Alphaproteobacteria bacterium | reverse complement strand
CTGAAGAACGACGACATCGCCACCGGCTACAAGAACGACGTGGTCAAGGCCGGCGGGGGCGACGACTGGATCACCGATTTCGGCGGCAAGGACCGCTACGACGGCGGCGCCGGGCAGGACACGCTGGCCTTCAACGCGGTCAAGTCGGCCAAGCACGGGGTCGTTGCCAACCTCGCGAAAGGCACGGTGAAGGGCGCCGACGGCAAGCTCGACAAGGTCGTCAAGATCGAGAACGTGCAGGGCACCAACCAGAACGACAAGCTGACCGGCGACCGCCACGGCAACGACTTCTGGGGCCTTGGTGGCAAGGACATGATCAACGGCGGCAAGGGCAAGGATATCGTCCATTACGACCATGACGCCCATTTCGGCGGCAACCGCGGCGTGACCGTCAACCTCGCCAAGGGCAAGGCCACCGACGGCTTCGGCAAGGTGGACACGCTGAAGGCGATCGAGGGCGCGGTGGGCACCGACAAGGCCGACAGGTTCATCGACAACGGCCAGTCGAACAGCTTCAAGGGCGGCGCCGGCGATGACACCTTCATCTTCACCAAGGGCAACGATCACGCCTGGGGCGGGGCGGGGGCCGATACCTTCGTCTTTTCCGGTGCGAAGTTCGGCAAGGACGTGGTGCATGACTTCCAGGACGGGCAGGACATGCTGAAAGTGACCGGCGCCACCAGCGTGGCCGATCTGACCATCCATGCCCAGGGCAGCGACATGCTGATCGACTGGAACGGCAACACCATCGTCTTGCAGGGTCAGGCCGGGGCGACGATCGACGCGGCCGATTTCATCTTCGTCTGAGGCGGCGGCCCGCCGCTTTCGTCTGCCGCTGCGGCAGGCCTACCCTTCGCCGCCCGTCGCGCTATGATCCGGGCGAGCGAAGGAGGCACACATGACCATTCACATCGGGGCCGAACCCGGCCAGATCGCCGAAACCGTGCTGATGCCGGGCGACCCGTACCGGGCGCGCTGGGCGGCCGAGACCTTTCTCGAAGGCGCGCAGCTCGTCAACGAGGTGCGCGGGATGCTGGGCTTCACCGGCACGTGGCGCGGGCATCGGGTCACGATCCAGGGCTCGGGCATGGGCATGCCCTCGCTCTCGATCTATGCCAACGAACTGATCCGCGACTACGGGGCGAAAACCCTCATCCGCATCGGCTCCTGCGGGGCGATGCAGAAGGCGGTGGGCGTGCGCGACATCGTGCTGGCCATGACCTCCTCGACGATCTCGACCCCGTCCCGCGGCATTTTCCGCGAGCTGAACTTTGCCCCCGCCGCCGATTTCGGCCTGCTCTCCGCCGCCCATGGCGCGGCGCGGGCGCGCGGCCTGCCGGTGCATGTCGGCGGCATCTATTCGTCCGACGTTTTCTACGACGAACGCCCCGACCTGAACGAGCAGATGACCCGCCACGGGGTGCTGGCCGTGGAGATGGAAGCGGCCGAACTCTATATCCTCGCCGCGCGCTACGGCGTGCGGGCGCTGGCGGTGCTGACGGTTTCCGACCACCTGCTCACCCACGAGTCGTTGCCGTCGAGCGAGCGCGAGAAGAGCTTTGGCGACATGGTCGAGATCGCCCTCGAAGCGGCCTTTTCGTGAAGGGAACAAGAGCCATGACATTCGAAGAAAACCTTGACCGGCTGGCGCGGCTGGCCGTGACCTTCGGCCTCAACCTCAAGCCCGGGCAGGAGCTGGTCCTGACCGCCGACATCGGCGCGCTGGAACTGGTCCGGCGCATCACCCGCGAGGCCTATGCGGCGGGGGCGAGCAACGTGCTGGCCCTCTATGCCGACGACGAATGCACCTTGGCGCGCTATACGCATGGCACCGAGGCGGCCTTCGACCATGCGCCCGGCTGGCTCTACGAGGCGCTCGGGGCGGCCTTCCGGGCCGGAACCGCGCGCCTTGCCATCGCCGGCAGCACCCCCGGGCTGCTGGCCGGGCAGGACCCGGCGATCGTCGCGCGGGTCAACGCGGCAACGAGCGCCGCGGCCAAGCCGATGATGGAGGCCATCACCTCGGGGGCGACCAACTGGAACATCGTCCCCTTCGTCACCGAAGGCTGGGCGAGGCAGGTATTCCCCGAGCTTGATGCGCAGGAGGCCGTCCGCCGCCTCTGGGAGGCGGTCTTTGCCGCGCTCCGCCTCGATCATGACGACCCCGTCGCCGCATGGCGGGCGAATTTCGCCGAGCTGGACCGGCGCAAGGCGGCGTTGCAGGGGCTGGCGCTCGACGCGCTGCATTTCGAAGGCGGCGGCACTGACCTGACGCTCGGGCTTGCGCGCGGTCATGTCTGGGCGGGCGGCGGCCTGCAACTTGCCGACGGGCGCAGCTATGCCCCCAACCTGCCCACCGAGGAAGTCTTCACCATGCCCGACCGCAACCGTGCCGAGGGGCGGGCGGTGTTTACCAAGCCGGCGGTGATCGGCGGCACGATCGTCGAGGGGCTGGTGGTGGAGTTTTCCGGCGGCAAGGCGATCTCGATCGAGGCCGAAACCGGCGAGGAAGTCGCGCGCGACTTCTTCGCCACCGACGAGGGAGCCGGGCGCCTCGGCGAGGTGGCGCTGGTGCCGATGAGCTCGCCCATCGCCCGTTCGGGGCTGCTCTATTTCAACACCCTCTTCGACGAGAACGCGGCCTGTCACATCGCCTTCGGCAATGCCTACGAGATGAACCTCGCCCCCGGGGCCGACCGGGCTGCGGCCGGCATGAACGAGAGCCGGATTCACCACGATTGCATGATCGGCTCGCCCGCGCTCGACGTCACCGGAATCGGCGCCGACGGCACCCGCACCCCGATCATGCGGCAGGGCGAATTCGTGATCTGAGCCCGCCCAAGCGGCGGCCCCGGCCTCAAGGGCCGTGGGATCGGTCATAGCCGTTTGGCGGAGGCGGTTGCCATCCGGGCGGCGGGGCGGCGTCAAAGACCTCGACGCGCAGCGGGAAGCACGCCGCTTCGTCAGAGGAATGGCCCGCCGAGCAATCGCCCCCGGGGCAGGCCGAAAGCGCGCCCAGAAGGTCGATCTCGGCGAAGAAATCGAGATGGTCGCCCGGGCGCACCGGGCTGGCCTTCATGATGTATTGCCCGCTCGCGCGGTCGAATCCGGTGCACATGAAGACGTTGAGCACGTCGTGCACGAGGCCCTCGGCCTCGGAGGGTGCAAGGCCAAGGTGCTCGGCCACGGCACGGGTCAGGTTCGAATGGCAACAGTGGTGATAGGGATCGCCCCCGAGCAGGCAGTTGGTGTAGGGGTCGCAGCGGGTGCCGATCACGTCATGCACCGAGGCGCCGAATTCGTCGAACCCGTACCAGTCGAGCGTGTCGGCGATGATCGTCGCCATCGGCCTGAGGAACGGAAAGCACGACCACATCCGGTCGCCGGTCGAAAGATGGGTGCCATGCAGAGCCCGGGTCTTGCCGGAATAGAAGCGTTCCGACAGGTCACGGGCATGCCACAGGTTGAGATCGCCCACCTGCGGCCCCTCGATGCAGCTGATGCGAAAGAAGCCGCCGGCGGGCACTTCGAAACAGCGCGCCTCGCGCGGGGGCACGTCGAGGCTTGCGATGCACCGCGCCCCGGACATCGCCGCCCGGTATCCTTCGATGTCGGGGCGGGGGAGCGTGTCGGGCGGATAGACCGGAACCGGGCGCACGGCCTGGCGGGCGGCGGCATCGTCCGGGGCGGGGGTTTCGGGGTGGTCGGGTTTCATCGGGCCTCGCGTCTCATG
>RFKM01000173.1 GCA_003694465.1 Alphaproteobacteria bacterium | reverse complement strand
TTCGGCGCTGCTCGGGATGGTCGAGTTTTCCGATGCCCACAACGAATACATGACGACGGTCTTCCCCCCGCGGCAGATCGTCAACACCCTCGGGGAATGGGTGGCGAAGAAGGGGCTTCGGCAGTTCCGTCTCGCCGAAACCGAGAAATACCCGCACGTCACGTATTTCCTGAACGGCGGCAAGGAGCAGCCCGAGCCGGGCGAAGACCGGACCATGGTCCCCTCGCCGAAGGTGCCGACCTACGATCTTCAGCCCGAGATGAGCGCCCCGGAAGTGGGCGACCGGTTCGTCGAGGCGATCCACGAAGGCTATGACCTGATCGTGACCAATTTCGCCAACCCCGACATGGTCGGCCATACCGGGGTGCTCGAAGCGGCGATCAAGGCCGTCGAAACGGTCGATCTCCAGCTCGGGCGGGTGATGGCGGCGCTCGAAGAGGTGGGCGGGGCGATGATCGTCACCGCCGACCATGGCAACTGCGAAACCATGGTCGACCCCGAAACCGGCGAGCCGCACACCGCCCATACCACCAACCCGGTTCCGGTGATCCTCTTCGGCGGCCCGCCGGGGGTGCGCCTGCGCGATGGCCTGCTCTCCGATCTGGCGCCGACGCTGCTCGAGCTGATGGGCCTCGACCAGCCGCCGGAGATGACCGGCCGGAGCCTGATCGTCGGGTGAGGCGCGCGCTTCTCGCACTGACGGTCGTTGTGGCCGCGGCGCTGCCCGGGGGGGCGGCGCTGGCCCAGGCCGAGGAGTCCGAAGCGGCCCGTCAGGCGATGGAAGCCCTGCGCGCGGCGGCGGCCTCGCTCGAGGCGGCCGAGAGCGCGAAAGACCGCGTCGCGGCACTGACCGAAACCGTCCGTGCCTATGAGAAGGGGCTGGAGGCGCTTCGCGAGGGCCTGCGCACGGCCAGTCTGCGCGAGCGGGCGATTCGTGGCGTCTTCGCCGCCCAGAGCGAACGCCTTGCCCGCCTGCTCGGCGTGCTCGAATCGATCGAGGCGGCGCCCGAGCCGAGCCTGCTGCTGCACCCGTCGGGGCCGCTCGGAACGGTGCGCGCGGGGATGATCGTTTCGGATGTGACGCCGGCCCTCACCCGCGAGGCGCGCCAGCTGCGGGCGGCGCTCGAGGAGGTGGCGACATTGCGGGCGCTGCAGGAATCGGCGGTCACGCTTCTCGAAGAGGGGCTGGCAGGGGTCCAGACCGCGCGAACCGAACTTTCGCAGGCGATGTCGGAGCGGCGCGACCTGCCCCGCCGCCTGATTACCGACGACGAGGCGATGGCCAACCTGCTGAACTCCGCCGACACGCTCGAGAGCTTTGCCGCCGGCCTGCTGTCGGCGGCGGCCGAAGACAGCACGGTCCCGGTGACGAGCGACGATTTCTTCGCCGCCCGCGGCACGCTCGAACTGCCGGTTCTCGGCCGGGTGATCCGGCGGTTCGACGAGCCCGACGCCGCCGGGGTGCGCCGGCCGGGATGGATCATCGCCACCCGCCCGCTTTCGCTGGTGACGACCCCGTGGCCGGCGACGGTGCGCTATCTCGGGCCGCTGCTCGACTATGGCCAGGTGGCGGTGCTCGAACCGGCGGAAGGGGTCTTGCTGGTGCTCGCCGGGCTCGGGCAGGTGTTTGGAGAAATCGGTCAGGTCTTGCCAAGGGGAAGCCCCGTCGGGCTAATGGGCGGGACGGCCCTCGCATCGGGAGAGGAATTCCTGATAACCTCTGCCCGGGACGGCGGCACCGAGGCAAGCGAGTCGCTGTATTTGGAATTGAGATGGAATGGCGCGCCGGTCGATCCGGCGGAGTGGTTCGCCGGCGCCGGCAACTGAACGAGCGGAGCAGAAATGAAGAAATTCCTCATGGCCGTGGCCGGCGGCACCATCGCCGGCGCCCTTCTGACCACGCAGATCGCTGGGCCGCTTCTGGCCCAGGGCGCCGAGAGCAAGGCCTCGGTCTATCAGCAACTCGATCTGTTCGGCGATGTCTTCGACCGGATTCGCTCGCTCTATGTCGAGGAGGTCGAACCGAAAGACCTGATCGAGGCGGCGATCAACGGCATGCTCACCTCGCTCGATCCGCATTCCAACTATCTGCCGCCGAAGGATGCCGCCGACATGGAAGTGCGCACCCGCGGCTCGTTCGGGGGCATCGGCATCGAGGTCAGCCAGGAAGAAGGTTTCGTGAAGGTGATCTCGCCGATCGACGGCACTCCCGCCGCCGAGGCCGGCATCCAGGCCGGCGACTACATCACTCATGTCAACGGCGAGAGCCTGCTCGGGCTGACGCTCGACGAGGCGGTCGACATCATGCGCGGGCCGGTGGGTTCGGAAGTGGTGCTGACCATCGTGCGCAAGGGCGTGGAAGAGCCCTTCGACATCTCGATCATCCGCGACACCATCAAGCTCACCGCCGCGACGGTGCGCACCGTCGGCCGGGTGGTGGTGATCCGGATCACCACCTTCAACGACCAGACCTTCCCGAACGTGTCCGAGGGCTTCCAGAAGGCGATCGACGAGATCGGCGGGCTCGACCGGCTCGACGGCGTCGTTATCGACCTGCGCAACAACCCGGGCGGGCTTCTGACACAGGCGATCGAGGTGTCTGACGCCTTCCTCGAGAAGGGCGAGATCGTCTCGACCCGTGGCCGCAACCCCGAGAACACCGAGCGCGTGAACGCCACCCCCGGCGACATCACCGGCGGCAAGCCGATGGTGGTGCTGATCAACGGCGGTTCGGCCTCGGCCTCGGAAATCGTCGCCGGCGCGCTCAAGGACCACCACCGCGCGGTGATCGTCGGCACCAAGAGCTTCGGCAAGGGGTCGGTTCAGACCGTGATTCCGCTGCGCGGGGGCGGGGCGATGCGCCTGACCACGGCGCGCTATTACACGCCGTCGGGGCGGTCGATCCAGGCGCTGGGCGTCAGCCCCGACATCGTCGTCGAGCAGCCGCCGAAGAAGGCGACCGACACGGAAGCCGACTCGGCCACGCCGAAGTTCCGCTCCGAGGCCGATCTGCGCGGCAGCCTCAACAACGACAGCCTCACCGAGGACGAAATCAAGATGATCGAACAGGAGCGTGCTGCCGCCGAAGAGGCCGCCAAGCTGCGCGAGGAAGACTTCCAGCTGTCCTATGCCGTCGATCTGATCAAGGGCATCGCCACCGCGGCGCGGGACGACACGAAATAGGGGGCGGCGATGACACCGGAAGAGATCGCCGCCCTGCCTTACCGGCATAATGTGGGCATGATGCTGGTCAATCCGGCGGGGAAGATCTTTGCCGGCCAGAGGATCGACGCGGCGCGGCTCGGCACCGGCGAAACCGCCTGGCAGATGCCGCAGGGCGGGATCGACCCGGGCGAAGAGCCGCGCACCGCCGCGCTGCGCGAGCTCGAAGAGGAAATCGGGGTCGGGCCGGAGCTCGTGCGGATCGAGGCCGAGTATCCGGGCTGGCTCACCTACGACCTGCCGATCGAGATCGTCCCGAAGATCTGGAAGGGGCGCTATCGCGGCCAGAAACAGCGCTGGTTTTTGATGCGCTTTCTCGGGAGCGACGACCAGATCGTGATCGAGACGGCGCACCCCGAATTCCGGCGCTGGGCATGGCTTTCGCCCGAAGAGCTGATCGCGCGGATCGTGCCCTTCAAGCGCGACGTCTACGAGCAGGTTCTGGCCGAATTCGGCGACAGGCTCTGAGCCGGCCGCTGGCGCGAGGCGGGCGGGGGCATATTGCGACTCCAAATGAGAACAAAAGGTGAATATACTCCCGTCTTGCCATGTTCGCCGAGCTCTCGATCACATCCAACTTCACCTTTCTCACCGGTGGATCGCACCCGCAGGAATATGCCGAGCGGGCGGCGCTGGGCGGGATGCGTGCCTTTGCCATCGCCGACGAGAACAGCGTTGCCGGACTCGTGCGCGCCCATGTGGCGCTGCGCGAGATCGGGCGCAAGGTGGCGGCGCGGCGCGCCTTCGACGCCGCCCACGGGCTGATCGGAGCGCCCGCCCCCGAGGGCCTGCCGCGCCCGCCCTCGGCCGACATCGGCAACGTGCCGCGGCTGCTGCCGGCGGCCCGGATCGTGACCCAGGAAGGGGTGAGCCTGACCGCCCTGCCGCGCGAGCGCGCGGCGTGGGGCCGGCTCACGCGGCTGATCACGCTGGGGCGGCGGCGCGCGCCCAAGGGCCGGGCGCTGATCCGGGTGGGCGACGTGCTGGAGTTCGGCGCCGGGATGGAACTGCTGCTGCACGTGCCCGAGCCGCTTCCCGAGGGCTGGCGCGGGCAGGTGGCGCGGCTGATCCGGGCCTTCGGCGGGGAGGCGCTGCATCTCGTCATGGCGCCGCGCTACGATGGCCACGACCCGGCCCGCTTCGCCCGTCTCGCCGCCCTTGCCGAAGAGCTCGGCCTTGCCCCCGTCGCCTCGGCCGAGCCGCTCATGCATCACGCCCGGCGCCGGCGCCTGCTCGACGTGCTGACGGCGATTCGCACCGGGCGGCGGGTGGACGATCTCGGCCGCCTCGCCCAGCCCAATGCCGAGCGGCGGTTGCGCTCCGGGGCCGAGATGCTGCGGCTCTTTGCCGGGCACGAGGCGGCGGTGCATCGCTCGGGCGAGATTGCCGCGCGCTGCACCTTCTCGCTCGACGAGCTGCGCTACGAATACCCCTCGGAGATCGCCGATGGCGAAACCCCCGCCGAACGGCTCGAACGGCTGGCCCGGGCCGGGCTGCGTCGGCGCTATCCGGGGGGCGTGCCCGAACGGGTGCGCGCGATGCTGGAGCACGAGCTCGCCCTGATCGCGAAGCTGAAATACGAGCCCTATTTCCTGACCGTCAACGACATCGTCGCCTTTGCCCGCTCGCGCGGGATCCTGTGTCAGGGGCGGGGGTCGGCGGCAAACTCGGTGGTCTGCTACGCGCTGGGGGTGACCTCGGTGAGCCCCGAGATCGGCACCATGGTTTTCGAGCGGTTCGTGAGCGAGGCGCGCGACGAGCCGCCCGACATCGACGTCGATTTCGAGCATGAGCGGCGCGAGGAGGTGATCCAGCACATCTACGAAAAATACGGACGCCACCGCGCCGGGCTCTGCGCCACCGTGATCCATTACCGGGGCAAGCGGGCGATCCGCGAGGTAGGCCGGGCGATGGGGCTTTCGGAAGACACCATCGCGGCGATGTCGAGTCAGGTCTGGGGCTGGGGCAGCGGCGGCGCGCGCGCGGCGCGACTGGCCGAGATCGGCCTCGACGGGCGCGACCGGCGGCTGGCGCAGGTGCTCGATCTGGTCGACGAGATCCAGGGTTTCCCGCGGCACCTGTCGCAGCATGTTGGCGGGTTCATCATCACCGAGGGCCGGCTTGACGAACTGGTGCCGGTGGAAAACGCCACCATGGAAGACCGCACGGTGATCTCGTGGGACAAGGACGATATCGACGCGCTGGGCATTCTCAAGGTCGACATCCTCGCGCTCGGCATGCTCACCTGCATCCGCAAGGCCTTCGAGCTGCTGCGCGCGCATCACCGGCTCGACTACACGCTCGCCAGCCTGCCGCCGGAAGACCCGGCCGTGTATGACATGCTCTGCGCTGCCGACAGTGTCGGGGTGTTCCAGGTCGAAAGCCGGGCGCAGATGAACTTCCTGCCCCGGATGAAACCGCGCAGCTTCTACGATCTGGTGATCCAGGTGGCGATCATCCGCCCCGGCCCGATCCAGGGCGACATGGTGCACCCCTTCATCCGCCGACGAAACGGCGAGGAAGAGGTGAGTTTCCCTTCCGACGCGCTGGGCGAGGTGCTGGCCAAGACCCTCGGCGTGCCGCTGTTTCAGGAACAGGCGATGCAGATCGCCATCATCGGGGCGGGGTTTTCGCCCGAAGAGGCCGACCGGCTGCGCCGTGCCCTCGCCACCTTCAAGAAGCAGGGAAATGTCGGCGCCCTGCGCACCCGCTTCATGCGGGGGATGCGCGAGAACGGCTATGACGAGGCGTTTGCCGCGCGCTGTTTCAGCCAGATCGAGGGCTTCGGCGCTTATGGCTTTCCCGAGAGCCACGCGGCGAGCTTTGCGCTTCTGGTCTATGCCAGCGCCTGGCTGAAACGGCATCACCCCGGCATCTTCGCCTGCGCCCTGCTCAATTCCCAGCCGATGGGTTTCTACGCCCCGGCGCAGATCGTCCGCGACGCGCGCGCGCACGGGGTCGAAGTGCGCCCCGTCGACATCAACGCCAGCTACTGGGACAACGTCATGGAACCCGACGGCCGGGGCGGGCTGGCGCTGCGGCTCGGGTTCCGGCAGATCCGCGGGCTGGCGCGCGAAGAGGCCGACTGGATCACCGCCGCCCGGGGCAACGGCTATCTCACGGTCGAGGAGGTCTGGCGCCGCGCCGGCACGCCGCCCCGGATTCTGGCCCGCCTCGCCGAAGCCGACGTCTTTGCCGGGCTGGGGCTCGACCGGCGGGCGGCGCTGTGGCAGGCGCGGGCGATCGGCGGCGCCGAACCGCTGCCGCTCTTTGCCGCCGACATCGACGGCGAGGTGATCGACGAGCCCGAGGTGCGCCTGCCCGAGATGAGCCTCGGGGAACAGGTCGTCGAAGACTACATGGCGCTGCGGCTTTCGCTGCGGGCACACCCGATGGCGCTGTTGCGCCCGATGCTCACGCCCGGTCTGGGCGAAGCTCTTCCAGCTTCGGCAGAAAGCTCCCCTTCATCTGCGAGATATGGGCGCTGATCCGCCGCGCCGCCGCCGAAAGCGGCACATCGGCGCGGGTGATGAGATACCAGGCGCGCTCGATCGGCATGCCCGGCACATCGAGCTTGACCAGACGGCCCGACTTCAATTCCTCGATGATCGTATGTTCCGACAGGATCGCGATGCCGAGCCCCGCCATCACCGCCTGCTTGATGGTCTCGTTGGTGCTCATCGTGGTCACGTCATGCACCCGCCCCTCGCCGATCCGGTCGAGAAAGCGCAGGGCGAGGGCGCGGCTGCCCGAGCCTTCCTCGCGGATGATGAAATGCTCGTCGATCAGGTCTTCGTGCGCCACCGGGTGCCGGCCGGCCAGCCAGTGATCGGGGCGCGCGATCATCACATGGGGGTGCGGCCCGATCATCTCGGAATGGTTCAGCGGAAACCGCGGCGGCCGACCCATGATCGCCATGTGGGCCTGACGCGATTCCAGCGCCGCGATGGTCTGTTCGCGGTTGCCGACCATGAGTTCGACCTTGATGTCGGGAAAGGCCTCCTTCAGGGTCATCACCAGGCCGGGGGCGAAATACTTGCCCGTCGAGACCACGGCGATCTGCACCAGCCCGGCATAACCGTCGCGCAGTTCGCCGACCGAGCGCACGCAGGCGTCGAGCTCGACCTCGATCCGGCGCACCGATTCGAGCACCAGAGCGCCTTCTTCGGTCAGCACCATCTTGCCGCTGGCGCCGCGGGTCACCAGTTCCGCGCCGATATTGGCGCTCAGCTGCTTGAGCTGGGTGTGCACGGCCGGCGGGGTGAGGCGAATTGCCTCAGCCGCCTTGGTGATCGAGCCGAAGCGCGCCACCGCCCCAAGTGCCCGTAATTGCTTGAGAGTTATCGCGTCTGGCCGAGGCATTTCAAAAAATTCTTAATTCCACTTCCCGATTATTAAATTCTTTAAACCTCCCTCCCGTGCGATGGCAAGGGTGTTCCGGCGTGGAGGCCGGACGGGGAGGACACATGAGCACCAAGGATGTCATTGACGACACGTCTCACATTCCGGCCGACCTTCGGCCGGTGATGGAGGCACTGGCCCGGGTCGGGCGCGACCTGAGCCGCACGATCCGGCGGGGTCCGCTGGGCGGATCTCTCGGCGAGGGCGTCGGCGAGAACCTCGGCGGCGACCAGCAGAAAGCCCTCGACGTGATGGCCGACGAGGCCTTTGCCGAGGCCCTCAAGGATACACAGGTCCGCTACTACGCGTCCGAAGAGCAGGATGACGTGGTCGAGCTGAACCCGGGCGGAACCCTCGCCCTCGCGATCGATCCGCTCGACGGATCGTCCAACATCGACGTCAACGTCTCGATCGGCACGATCTTCTCGATCTTTGACGCCAAGGCCGATGACCCGCAGGGCTCGTTCCTGCGCCCGGCAGACGAACAGCGCGCCGGCGGATACATCATCTACGGCCCGCAGGTCTATATCGTGGTGACCTTCGGCGATGGCGTGCAGAGCTATATTCTCGACCCCGATACCTGCACCTGGAAGCTGATCTCGACCCATCACAAGGTTCCGGAAGAGGCGAGCGAGTTTGCCATCAACGCCTCGAACTACCGGCACTGGTCGCCGGCGATCCGGGCCTATATCGACGACATGATCGCCGGCGAAACGGGCCCGCGCGAGCGCAATTTCAACATGCGCTGGGTGGCCTCGCTGGTGGCCGAAACCCACCGGATCATGAGCCGGGGCGGCATCTTCCTCTATCCCGGAGACAGCCGGAAGGGATACGAGCGCGGCCGGCTTCGGATGGTCTACGAATGCGCGCCCATTGCCTTCCTGATCGAACAGGCCGGCGGCAAGGCCACCGACGGGCACGACCGGATCCTGAGCCAGCAGGCCGACACGCTGCACGGCCGCACCCCCTTCGTCTTCGGTTCGGCCGAGAAGGTGGCCCGCGTTGCCGCCTATCACGACCTGCCGACCGAAGAAGTCGACGCCCTGTTTGGAAACCGCGGCCTGTTCCGCGCCTGAGGACATACCCATGAGCAAGAAACACCCCATCATTTCGGTCACGGGCTCTTCCGGGGCCGGCACCTCGACCGTCAAGGGCACCTTCGACCAGATCTTCCGCCGCGAGGGCATCAAGGCGGTGTCGATCGAGGGCGACGCCTTTCACAAGTACAACCGCGCCGACATGAAGGCCGAGCTCGACCGCCGCTACAAGGCCGGTGACCACGGGTTCAGCCATTTCAGCTACGAGGCCAACGAGCTGGGCGAGCTCGAGCGCGTGTTCCGCGAATATGGAGAAACCGGCCGTGGCAGAACCCGCCATTACGTGCATGACGATGCCGAGGCCGAGAAATACGGCGTGCCCCCCGGCCATTTCACCGAATGGGCCGAGTTCGAGGAAGGGTCTGACCTGCTGTTTTACGAGGGCCTGCATGGCGCCGTGGTGAACGACGAGGTGAACATCGCCGCCCTCGCCGACCTGAAGATCGGGGTCGTGCCCGTCATCAACCTCGAGTGGATTCAGAAGATCCACCGCGACAAGGCCCATCGCGGCTATTCGACCGAGGCCGTGACCGACGTGATCCTGCGCCGGATGCATGCCTATGTGCATTGCATCACCCCGCAGTTCACCCAGACCGACATCAACTTCCAGCGCGTGCCGGTGGTCGACACCTCCAACCCCTTCATCGCCCGCTGGATTCCCACCGCCGACGAAAGCCTCGTGGTGATCCGCTTCAAGAACCCGCGCGGCATCGATTTCCCCTACCTCACCAGCATGATCAACGGCAGCTGGATGAGCCGGGCGAACTCGATCGTCATCCCGGGCGGCAAGCTCGATCTGGCCATGCAGCTGATCTTCACCCCGATGATCGAGCGCCTGATCACCAACGCGAAAAAGGCCTGATGGAGCCCGCCATGACCGTTCACACCCAGATCGACACCACCATGGAAGACCAGATGGCCAATGCCATCCGGGCGCTGGCGATGGATGCCGTCCAGGCCGCCAATTCCGGCCACCCCGGCGCGCCGATGGGCACCGCCGACATTGCCACGGTGCTGTTCAACCGCTTCATGAAGATCGACCCGAGCGCCGACAAATGGCCCGACCGGGACCGCTTCGTCATGTCGGCCGGCCACGGCTCGATGCTCGTCTACGCGATCAACCACCTGCTCGGCTATGACGACATGGGCATGGAGCAGATCCGCAATTTCCGGCAATGGGGCTACCGCACCGCCGGCCACCCGGAATACGGCCATGCCAAGGGCATCGAGGTGACCACCGGTCCGCTCGGCCAAGGCATCAGCACCGCCGTCGGCATGGCGCTTGCCGAACGCCTCGCCAATGCCCGTTACGGCGACCATCTGGTCGATCACTACACCTATGTCATCGCCGGCGACGGCTGCCTCATGGAAGGCATCAGCCACGAGGCGATCGACTTTGCCGGCCACCACGGCCTCGGGCGCCTGATCGTGATGTGGGACGACAACCACATCACCATCGACGGCGATACCTCGGTTTCGACCTCGATGGACCAGAGAAAGCGGTTCGAAGCGGCGGGCTGGCATGTCCAGTCGGTCGATGGCCACGACAAGGAGGCCATTGCCGCCGCCATCGAAGCCGCCCGCGCGGTGACCGACAAGCCCTCGATGATCGCCTGCCGGACCATCATCGGCTTCGGCGCGCCCAACAAGCAGGGCAGCCACGACGTGCACGGCGCGCCGCTGGGTGCAGAGGAAGTTGCCGCCGCCCGCGAGGCGCTGGGCTGGCCGCACGAGCCCTTTACCGTGCCGCAGGAGATCTATGACGCCTGGCACAAGGTGGCGGCCCGCGGACGCGAGGCGCGTCTGGCCTGGGAAGGGCGCCTCGCCGCCAACCCGAAGCGCGAGGCCTTCGAGGCCGACCAGTCGCGCCCCGATGCCGCCGCGCTCGATGCCGCGATCAACGCCTACAAGGCGAAACTGTCGGACGAAAAGCCCAAGGTGGCCACCCGCAAGGCCAGCCAGATGGCGCTCGAAATTGTCAATGCCACCCTGCCCAACACGATCGGCGGCTCGGCCGACCTCACCGGCTCGAACCTCACCCGCACCAGCGGCATGAAAGACGTGACGGCCGGGGATTATTCCGGCAACTACGTTCGCTACGGCGTGCGTGAGCACGGCATGGCGGCGATCATGAACGGCATCGCCCTGCACGGCGGCTTCGTGCCCTACGGCGGCACCTTCCTGATGTTTGCCGACTATGCGCGCGGGGCGATTCGCCTTTCGGCCCTGATGGGGGTGCCGGTCATCTACGTGATGACCCACGATTCCATCGGCCTTGGCGAAGACGGCCCGACGCACCAGCCCGTCGAGGTGCTGGCCTCCTACCGGGCGATGCCGAACATCCGCGTGTTCCGCCCCGCCGACGCGGTCGAAACCGCCGAGGCGTGGCAGGCGGCGCTGGAGCTCGAGCGCACCCCCTCGATGCTGTCGCTCTCGCGTCAGGGCCTGCCGACGCTGCGCACCACCCATTCCGACACCAACCTTACCGCCAAGGGCGCCTATGTCCTGCGCGAGGCCAACGGCCCGCGCGACGTGACCCTCATCGGCACCGGATCGGAAGTCGAGATCGCCCTCGCGGCGGCCGACAAGCTGGCCGCCGAAGGCATCCGCGCGGCGGTGGTCTCGGCCCCCTGCTTCGAGGCCTTCGCCGAACAGCCCGAAGACTACCGCAACGAAGTTCTGGGCGAGGCGCCGCGCGTCGGGGTCGAGGCGGCGGTGCGCCAGGGCTGGGACGAACTGCTCGGCTGCAACGGCGCCTTCGTCGGGATGACCGGCTTCGGGGCCTCGGCACCGGCCGGCACCCTTTATGAAAAATTCGGAATCACCGCCGATGCCGTCGCGGCGGCGGCGAAAAACCTCATCTGAGACAACGGGAGACCAACATGACCGTCAAGGTAGCGATCAACGGCTTTGGGCGCATCGGGCGCAACGTCCTTCGGGCGATCATCGAATCGGGGCGCACCGATATCGAGGTTGTC